>NZ_LARF01000018.1:0-164213 GCF_000980385.1 Ruminococcus sp. N15.MGS-57 | reverse complement strand
CTTGCCGTTTTTAAGCGTTCCAGAGTTTTTCTTAAAACCTTTGATTATGTACATAAACGTACACTCCTTTCATTTACTGTACAATTATTTGTACTCTTTGCTATGCTTAGATATTAACACACATCACGCGAAATGTCAATACAAATCAAGATTTTTCGTATGTTTATATTTTTGTAGGGTGTTTTTTTGTACACATTGTACAACTAGCACGATTGTATTTTCTTTTTGAAATAAAGAGCCTTTTTCCTGCACTCATATTCACCGCTAAGAAAATACTTAGCCATATGAATATTATAGCTGTCAAGATACGGCTTAAGGAATTGGTGGGAAAGCACAAACCTTTCAAGGCTGTCTGCCTCATAACGGAACATTTTCGGATTGTCATAGTTTTTCATTTTCATTCGTCCTTTCGTTATGGTTGTAAGTTTTCATCTTTATCAAGATTATACTTCAATTTATATGATTTGAGGTCAATTTCCTCAAAAATCATGCCGTCTTTATATGTAACAATCTTGTCAATACGTCTAACAAAGGCGTTCCACGTTTCATAATACTTGTGCTGAATAGCGGTGTACTGTTCTTCAAAATTCCAATTTGATATGATGTACACCTTTGTAAAACAAGCTATCCTATTCATATATCTTGCAGGAAGTTCAAGAGGGTAACCGTCAAGGTAGTTAAGCATATTATCAATAGGCAGGCTGTTTCTGAACTCCTCAAAGACAATAACGTCCTGCCCGTGGTAACTGTCAAAAGGGTGTTTGTAGTCGGTGATACGATAAACTTTATCATAGCCGTATTGCTCCATAACACTTCTTGTTTTACCTGTTCCCGATTGTCCACAGATATATGTGACCTGAACATCACGGAACACATTTCGCCATTTATCAAAGACGTATAAATCACGGACTTTTTGCAGGCGGTCAATTTGATTCCAAAGTTGCGGAAATTCTTCAAGAAGTCGGATATCGTCAGCACCTTCTTTTATACGTTGTAGGATATCCTCATTTGTAAGTTGCTTACCGCCTTTTGTTACACGCAGTTCGCCCCACTCATGAACCTCGCCAATGCGAGTATCTGACTTCTTGCAATAGTCACTTGCTTGCTGTGCTGTGCCGTTGGCGAACTCTCCGTGAAAAAACTGTGGTGGAAACATATTCTGCAAGGTTGTACCACGCTTGCGGTTTTTAAATTGGATAAAGCCTTGAATATGTTCGGTATTCTCGTTGTGACCTCGTTCACGCTGAAAGACGTAATAGTTTACTTCCTCATACTGCATAATGAATTTTATCACCTTTTCATCAGTATCAAACGTGAGGTCTTTAAATTTATCCTTTTCTCCACAGGTCTTGACCTTTGACGGATTATTTATTGTAAAACACCAATTACAAGATTGTTTCGGCATTATTTTTCACCTCTGTGCGATTATATTTGTGCGTGTGCGATTGTTATTGCATATGACCGCACAGCCGTAAACGGCGTGTTTACTTGCCTTACTGCCTGCTTGTGCGCTTGTGCGACAGGGGGTAAAGGGTAATACTAACCTTTACCCCCTGCATACCTACTTCCGATTTTTCAAGATTTAGGCATAAAAAAAAGATGTGATACGTTTCGTAACACAACTATTGTAAACCTACAATCTGTTTGGCTCTTCGCTCCCAAAACGCTTGACAAGAAGCCTTAAAAGATTTATAATTAAAAGGAATGTACGAAATGAAATGAGGATATCAATGACTGAGAATTTTTCGGAAATAATAAATGAGGAAACCGCTCCGCAGAAGCTGCTCCAATGGTCTGGTGAATACGAAAGAACTTGCGGTCACAAGCCACTTGCCCTTATCCATTCATACGGCTGTCAGCAGAACGTCAGCGACGGTGAGAAAATAAAAGGTATGCTCTCAAAGGTGGGCTATGACTTCACATCTGACGTGAACGAGGCTCAGCTTATATTGTATAATACCTGTGCGGTAAGAGAAAATGCCGAGGACAAGGTGTTCGGCAAGCTTGGCGACCTTAAACATCTCAAAGAAAACAATCCCGAGCTTATTATAGGTATCTGCGGCTGTATGGCTCAGCAGAAGCACGTTGCCGAGAAGATAAAAAAGACCTACCGTCAGGTGGATCTTGTTTTCGGAACTTTTGCATACAACGATATGTACAATATGCTGTGGGAGATAATATCAAAGCATGACAGGATTTTCAATCTGTCAGAAAATCATGTTGACATAAACGAGGACTTCTTGCAACTCCGTGACGATAAGATAAGAGCGTTCGTGCCTATCATGTATGGCTGCAACAATTTCTGCACCTATTGCATAGTGCCTTACGTCAGGGGCAGAGAACGCAGCAGAAAGCCTGAGTCCGTTATCGCAGAGGTAAAAGCTCTTGTGAAAAACGGCTATAAGGAAATAACATTGCTTGGTCAGAACGTTAATTCATACAGTTATGGTTTTCCTGAGCTTTTGAGAGAGCTTGACAAGATAGAGGGCGATTTTCGCATAAGATTTATGTCAAGCCACCCAAAGGACGCAAGCCATGAGCTTATTGACGCTATACTTGAATGCAAAAAGGTGTGCAAGCATTTGCATCTTCCTGTGCAGGCAGGCTCAGACAGGATACTAAAGCTTATGAATCGCCGCTATACCACGGCGGATTATCTGAAAATAATCGACTATGCCAGAAGCAAAGACCCTGAGTTTTCATTCACAACAGACCTTATCGTAGGCTTCCCAAGTGAAACATACGAGGAGTTCTGCGAAACTAAGGAGCTTATCAAAAAGGTAAAGTACGATAATATCTATTCTTTTGTGTATTCAAGACGAAGCGGCACAAAGGCTGCCGAAATGGAGGATCACATCTCAGACAAGCAGAAGGGTCTGTGGCTGAGAGAACTGCTTTTGGAGCAGAGAGAGGTGTCAACAGCGTGGCTTTCAAGATTTGTGGGAAGAACTGTAACCGTGCTGCCAACAGGCGAGGGCAGAACTGGCGCTGATTATCTCACAGGCAAGAGCGACGAGGATATGATCGTCGAGGTGAAAGCGGATAAAAAATATATCGGTAAATTCATTCAGGTTCGCATAACAAAAGCAATGAACTGGGCTTTGAGAGGCGAGCTTGTTGAAGATAAATAACAGCGAAAGCTGAATAATATTTAAAGGAGAATTACCATGGATGTAATTGAAATGACAAGAAAGCTTGGACAGGCTATTCAGGAAGACGAGAGATACAAGGCTTATATGGAGGCTTGTTCTATCAATGATACAGATGTTGAGATACAGAACAAAATAGGCGAGTTCAATCAGCTCCGTTCACAGCTCAGCGTTGAGATGCAGAAGCCTGATAAGGACGGCGAGAAGATGACAGCACTTGACACTCAGATCAGAGAGCTTTATGACGAGATCATGGCTATGCCTAAGATGATCGCATTTAACGAAGCTAAAGAAGTTATGGATAAGCTTCTCGGCTCTGTAAACTATATCATCTCAATGGCTGCAAACGGCGAAGACCCAATGACTTGCCCGGAGGAAGCTCCTCATAGCTGTTCAGGAAGCTGCGCATCATGCGGCGGCTGTCACTAAGACAGTATCAAAAAACGAATAACAGTCAGGGGGAGCTTATCCCCCGTCTGCCCGAATCTGAAGATACCTTCGGACTGGGGCGGATAATTTCTATGGCGATATGACACCAAAAGTGTTCGTATCGAAAAAACAAGTAGGGGCGAACAGTGTTCGCCCGCATTTTGAAAGCATGAGAATATTGCGGTATGATAAATATATGAAACGGAGTGAGTTTGAGTGGAAACCAAAGATATAGATTTTTCAAAGCTGTCACCAATGATGAAGCAGTATTTTGAAGTAAAGAACAAATATAAAAACCATATACTGTTCTACAGACTGGGAGATTTTTATGAAATGTTCTTTGATGACGCTATCATTGCGTCAAGAGAGCTTGAACTTACTTTGACAGGCCGTGACTGCGGACTAGAGGAAAGAGCGCCTATGTGCGGTGTGCCTCACCACGCCTGCGACGTTTATCTGAAAAAGCTTATTGAAAAAGGCTACAACGTGGCTATCTGCGAGCAGACCATGGACCCTGCAATGTGCAAGGGTATAGTGCCGAGAGAGGTCATAAGAGTAGTCACCCCCGGTACGCTTATAGAAAGCAGTATGCTTGATGAAACGTCCAACAACTATATCTGTGCATTTTATATGAGAGCCAAGGAAAGCGCATTGTGCCTTGCGGATATTTCCACAGGCGAGGTGCATCTGTTTGAGTTCGAGGGCAAGGAAATGACAAGCTCGGCTATAAATGAGCTGTCGAGATTTTCCCCTGCGGAGATTCTTATAAATGACGCTTTTCTTTCAAATAAAGAGCTTTCAAGCTTCATAAGAGAAAAGCTCAAGACCAGCGTTCAGCTTTTGGAGGAGAACGATTTTTCCCCTGAGATACATACAGAAGAGGTGCTGAAACAGTTTTCCACAAACAGCCTTGAATCTATCGGCGTTAAGCCTGACACAGTTGCAGCATTTGCAGTGTGCGGACTTTTTGCATACATACACGATACACAGAAAGCACTGGTGGGCAGATTTTCCGAGATAATAAAGCATGACGCCGACCCTATCATGACTATCGGCTTCACTGCAAGAAGAAATCTGGAGCTTACAGAAACTCTCAGAAATAAAGAGAAAAAAGGCTCGCTCCTATGGGTGCTTGACCATACCAAAACTTCCATGGGCAAGCGTATGCTAAAATCCTTCCTTGAACAGCCACTTGTCAATCCTGCAAAGATAATCGACAGACTTGACGCTGTTGAACAGCTCACAATGAAGCCTGTTGAACTTGGAGAGCTAAAAGAGATACTGGGAGGAGTCTATGACCTTGAAAGACTCATGACAAGGGTAATGTATAAGACCGCTACCCCTAGAGATCTTAAATCATTGTCGCTGACAGCACTTAAACTCCCTGAGATAAAGGAGCTTCTCAAAGGTTTTGATTCAAAGCTTCTTGCAAACTGCAACAATAAAATATCCACCCTTGAAGCTATCTCAAACCTTGTTGAGAACGCCATTGTTGACGAACCGCCTGTTAATGTCAAGGACGGCAACGTTATCAAAGACGGCTTCAACGAACAGCTTGACGGACTGAGAAATATAATCTCAGGAGGCAAGGGTATAATTGATGATATCGCGGAGCGTGAAAGAGAAAAAACGGGTATCAAAAATCTGAAGATAGGCTATAACCGAGTTTTCGGATATTATATCGAGGTAACAAAGTCTTACTATGACCTTGTGCCTGACAACTATATAAGAAAACAGACCCTTGCCAACTGCGAGCGTTTTATCACGGACGAGCTTAAAGTCGCAGAGAACACTATCCTCGGTGCAAGCGATAAGATAGTTACTCTTGAGCAGGAAATATTTGCGGAGATAAGAGATTTTGCAGCCACACAGCTTAGACTTGTGCAGGAAACTGCCACAGCAGTGGCGCAGATAGACGTGCTTTGCTCGTTTGCAACTGCGGCGGTGAACAATAACTATACAAAGCCTGAAATAGCCATTGACGGCATTATTGATATCAAAAACGGCAGACACCCCGTTGTTGAGCTTATGCAGAAAGACGAGGTGTTCGTGCCTAACGATACATATCTTGATCTTACAAGCAACAGAATGGCTGTCATCACAGGTCCGAATATGTCAGGTAAATCAACTTATATGCGTCAGGTTGCTCTTATCACACTTATGGCGCAGATAGGCTGTTTTGTGCCTGCAGACTATGCAAAAATATCTGTGGTCGACCAGATTTTCACAAGAATAGGTGCGTCTGATGATCTCACCGCAGGTCAGTCTACCTTCATGGTGGAAATGAGCGAGGTTGCAGATATCGTAAAGCACGCCACCAAGAACAGCCTTGTTATCCTCGACGAGGTGGGCAGAGGTACTTCAACCTTTGACGGAATCTCCATTGCAAGGGCAGTGTCGGAGTATATCTCCACCAACAGATCAATGGGTTGCAAGACCCTGTTTGCAACACACTATCATGAGCTTATCAGCCTTGAAAAAGAGCTTGACGGCGTTAGAAATTTCTCTGTCGCAGTAAAGCGTCAGGGGGATAGTATCAAGTTCCTTAGAAAGATAGTTCCGGGCGGAGTTGACGAAAGCTACGGCATAGAAGTTGCAAAGCTTGCGGGTCTGCCAAACAAGATAATAAACAGAGCCAAAGAGCTTCTCGAACAGCTTGAAGCGGAAAACAAAAAGGCAAGACTTGCCGCTCAGCAGATAGAAAGCGACCAGATATCCTTTGACAAAATAAGCGACAGCATCGTTACCGACAGACTTAGAAAAACCAACATAGACGAAATGACCGACAGCGAGCTTAGAGATTTTGTGAAAGACTTGCTGAAATATGTTTAGGTGAGCGTTATGAAAAAGTGGTATGACGAGGAGTACGAGTTTGAAATAGAGGTCACGGGCTTTCTCCGTGGCGACCATACCGAAAGATATTGCCGAAACGGCGAGGAGATAGGGGATAAATATTTCTGCACCTATGGCTGTCCTGTGAATAAGAACGGCTATGGCATTTGCAGTAAAATAATGATGATGCTTTATCCCATTATGGAAGCTGTCCGCAGCGGAGGAGATCTCACTAAGATAGGCGGCGACAGCAAATATACAAAAACTATCGTTTGTCCTGACGGCTGTGTCATGTTCCGCTTGACAGCAAAGCCGACAGGCAAGGAGAATTTTCATACAGGCGGCTTTTGGAAAGAGCCATAGAAAAGGATAGAAAAATGTCAGAAATAAAAGTTCTGAGCAAGGAAGTTTCCGAGCTTATTGCGGCAGGCGAGGTAATAGACAGACCTGCTTCAATAATAAAGGAGCTTCTTGAAAACGCAATAGACGCAGGTGCGAACGTCATAACAGTTGAGATAAAAAACGGCGGCCGCACCTATATAAGAGTGACGGATAACGGCAAGGGTATCTCAAAAGATGATCTGCCTATAGCCTTTCTTCGTCATGCAACAAGTAAGATATCAGTAAAAAATGACCTTGACAGTATTATGACCCTCGGCTTCAGAGGTGAAGCACTTGCTTCTATCTGTGCCGTATCAAAAGTGGACGTGCTCACGAAACGTCCTGAGGAGGATTACGGCACGCATTATGTTATCGAGGGCGCAGTGGAAAAGACCTGCGAGGAGTGCGGCTGTCCTGACGGCACAACATTCGTTGTGAGGGATATTTTCTATAATGTTCCTGCAAGACTAAAGTTTCTGAAAAAGGACGTTTCAGAGGGCAATTTTGCCGCAGACCTTGTTACAAAGCTTACCCTTTCACACCCTGAGATATCATTCAAGTTCATCAGGGATAATAAAGTTGAGATATTGACAGCAGGGGACGGCAAGATATATTCCGCAGTTTATTCAGTTTATGGCAGAGATTTTGCAAACTCCATGCTTGAAGTTGACTATACATGGCAGGGTATGCACATAACAGGTTTCACCGTCAAGCCACTGTCTGCAAAGCCTAACAGACGTTTTCAGAATTTCTTTGTGAACAAAAGATATGTGAAATCAAGGGCTTGTGCGGCGGCACTTGAAGAAGCCTACAGAAATCTTCTTATGACGGGAAAATTCCCGGCTTGTGTGCTTTATATCGATATCCCACCGAATACCATAGATGTGAATGTCCACCCTACTAAAATAGAAGTGCGTTTTTCAGACGAAAAGCTTATGCACGAGGCTGTGTTCTTTGCGGTGAAAAATTCCCTTATGAAGAATGACAGACCTAATGAGATGCACCTTGAAAACAAGCGTAATTTCACCGACAGAGAGCTTTTTGATATACCTAAAAAAGATAACAGCGTTCAGCTTAAATTCGCCATGGAGGATAATAGTCAAAAGCCTGCCGTTCAAAAGACTGAAACGCCTGCACCGATACCGCAGGCGGATAAAGTGTACGATAATTCGTACAGCTATCAAAAGCCTGCACCAACGCTTAAAACAGTCGAGAGCAGGAGCATAACTGAGGAAGAAAAAGAAAAGCTCAGCGGCAGTGACGATATGTTCCTTGCAAGCCTTGAACAGCCTGCAAAGAAAGAAACAGCTGTCACAGAGCTTTCAGGCCCTGAGCCGAAACCCCATAAGGTGACAGTGGAGGAGATAAACAAGGCGATAAGCGAGATACCTCTCCCCGAAGAGCCGGAGGAGCAGAGCGGAGAAGCTTTCAAGTTTATCGACGCTCAAAGCTTCACAAAGAAAAAGCCTGTTTCCGTTATCGTGGAGGAGAAAGAACCTGAAAAGCCGAAGCCTGTTGTGGTGGGCGAGCTTTTCAAGACCTATGTTGTGGCACAGGTGGGCGACGAGATGATACTTATGGATAAGCATGCCGCCCATGAGAGATATATTTTCGAGAGGATAAAAAGCGATGCCGAACAGCTTGAAACGCAAATGTTCCTAGAGCCTATCATGGTGTTGCTTTCCTATGACGAGTATGACGCTCTCACCGCAAACCTCGATAAGGTGTCACAGCTTGGCTTTGAGATAGAGCCTGACGTTGCGCCAACTGTTGCAGTAAAGGGCGTGCCTATCATTCTTGGTGACGATAACCCTGCGGATATAATCAGCGAACTTGCAAAGAATTTTATCGAGAATAAACTCAATCCGCAAATAGAGCTTTTTGACGACCTCTACCATTCTATCGCCTGCAAAGCGGCAATAAAGGCGAACGATACCAACAGCGGAATAGAATTGCAGGCGCTCGTGAATGCAGTTTACGGTCAGGAAAATATCAGATATTGCCCTCACGGCAGACCTGTTATGATAACCCTCACCAAAAGAGATATCGAAAAGCAGTTCAGACGAGTTCTATAAAAAATGCAGGAGGCGAAAGCTATGGAAAATAAAATACCTCTCCTTGTCATTGCAGGGCCTACCGCCAGTGGAAAGACCGCTTGCGCAGTGGAGCTTGCAAAGATATATGACGGTGAGATAGTTTCCGCAGACTCTATGCAGATATATAAGGGTCTGAGCATCGCCACTGCAAAGCCTACCAAAGAGGAAATGCAGGGCGTGCCACATTATCTTATAGATTTTCTCGAGCCTGAGCAGGCTTTTTCCGTGGCAGATTATGTGAAGCTCGCAGGTGAGCGTATCAGAGAGATACACAGCCGTGGCAAAGTTCCTATTCTCTGCGGGGGAACAGGACTATATATAAGCTCACTTGTGAACAACGTAATCTTTGACGATACCGAAACGGACGGCTTAGTCAGAAAACGTCTTGAGGAGGAAGCCAAGACGCTGGGTGGTCACGCTTTGTGGGAAAGGCTCAGAGAGGTCGATCCCGAAACTGCGGAGAAAGTCCATGAGAACAACCTGCCAAGGGTCATACGAGGACTTGAAGTCTTTGAAACTACAGGTATACCGCTTTCACAGCATAAGGTGAACAGCCGTCGTGAGAAGTCACCATATAACGCCTGCATTATCGGTCTTACAGCTTCCGACAGACAGTATCTCTATGACCGTATAAACCACCGTGTTGATGTAATGGTGGAAAACGGGCTTATAGAGGAGTGCAGAGTTTTTTATGACAGCTTTACCCCTGCTACAGCTTATCAGGCGATAGGCTATAAGGAGCTCGTGCCGTATTTTGAAGGCAAAGCTGAGCTTTGTGAATGCCTCGACAAAATCAAACAGGAAAGCCGTCATTATGCCAAAAGACAGCTTACTTGGTTTAGACGAGTTGACGGAATTCAGTGGGTGGAAACAGATAAATTTGATAGTTTTCAAAAAATTATAGAAAATATCAAAAATATTATAGCCAAATCGGAAATTATGTGATATAATATAATTTGAAAGATTTTATAGTAAAAAAGCAATACATTGCTGTAAAAATTTTTAGGAGTGTTATTTATGAATAAGAATCTTAATCTTCAGGACGTTATACTCAACCAGATCAGAAAAGACAAGATAGCGTCTACTTTTATCCTTATGAACGGCTACCAGTTCAAAGGCGTTGTAAAGGGCTTTGACAGCTATGTTGTAGTTCTCGATTGCGAGGGCAAGCAGAACATAGTTTATAAGCATGCTATCTCAACTATCGTTCCGTCAAGATATATCAACGTTCTTGACGCCGCAGGCAATTCAGATATTTAAGAGGGCAGTAAAAAATGAATTCTCTGACCGTTAAAATACTTACCGGTCTGCTTTCTGTGCTGATAATCACAACTATCGGCAGTCAGATATACAGTGCACTTACAGAGCGTCATGACACCGAGGAAGCTGTGCTTGTTACTATCAATGAGGATATTGCTTTTAAGGGCGTTATAATCAGAGATGAAAAGGTGGTCAACTATGACGGCGGCGGAGTTTTGGATTATACCTATTCCGACGGCAGTAAAATATCTGTTGGCAATACCATAGCGTCAGTTTATTCTTCTGAGGACGCTGTTACAGCGAAAAACAAGATAAAGATACTTGAAAGCGAGATAGCCGCCCTTGAAAGAGCACAAAATCCTGGTACAACGAATTATGTTCAGCCTGAAACGCTCAAAAGCAAGATAGATAAGGAATATAAGGAGCTTCTCTCATATTCTTCTCAGGATAATTTCTCTGAGTTTGCAAAAACAAGAGAGGATATGTCCCTTGTGATGAATATTTATAATATCGTCACAAAGACCGAGCAGAGCTATGACGAAAGGATAAGCCAGCTTCAGGCGAAAGTCAAGGAGCTGGAGGAACAGACCTCAGGCTCAGGAAAAACGATCACTGCTGACGAAACAGGCTATTTTGTTTCCTATGCAGACGGCTATGAGAGCGAGCTTACTATGGAGAACGCTTCCCAGCTCACTGACAAGGATATCCAAAAGGTCATCGACCAGCCTAGTAAGGACGCACCGAACGCCATTGGCAAAATGTTTTCTGACTATTCATGCAGGATAGCAGGGATCATGGAAAACGATAAAAGGATAACAGAGGGCGCATGGCTTAGAATGACGCTCAGTACCACAAAAAACATCTATGACGTTCAGGTGGAGTCTGTTAAGCCTTGTGAGGACGATGAGAACAAAGTGGTCGTCGTGCTTTCCTGTGACAGACTTGACGAAGCTCTTGTTGAGTCAAGAGTGCAGTCTGCGGAGCTTATCTTCGACGAGTATCAGGGTCTTAAAGTACCAAGAAGTGCGATACGTTTTCAGGGCGATCAGAAGGGCGTTTATGTGATACTCGGCAAGGACGTTACCTTTAAAAAGATCAATGTTATTTATGAGGGCGATGATTATGTGCTCTCTGAAAATACCTCAAACGAGGATTATCTGCTGCTTTACGATCAAATTTTGTTAGAGGTGGTATCAGATGAAGATGTGCAGCAAAGTAGATCAGACAGCAACGCTGTCACCTCAGGATAATTATTTTCCGGAGGTTCTTGAAAACTGTAAGGAAATATGTTATAATGTAGAGAACGCCAAAGCAAAATGGCGTAAGCCTGACGAAGAAGTCAGGATAATGGCTGTCACAAAGACAGTGCCGCCTGAAAAGGTGAATTTCGCTGTAGCTCAGGGCTTTAAGCTGCTGGGCGAAAACAGGGTGCAGGAGTTTCTTTCCAAGAAGGAAGCTTACGATAAAAGTGCAGAAGTGCAGTTTATCGGACATTTGCAGACCAATAAGGTGAAATATATAATCAATGATGTTACTCTGATACAGTCTGTCGATAGCCTGAAGCTTGCCCATGAGATAAGCAGGCTTGCAGTGAAGAATAATAAAACTATGAACGTCCTTGTGGAAATAAATATAGGCGACGAGGCTACTAAAAGCGGCGTTTCCGCTGAAATGGCGGAGGAGCTTGTAAGACAGACCGCGCAGCTGCCTAACGTTTCTGTTAAGGGTCTTATGGCAATACCGCCTGTAGGCTCAGGGGAGGACGTTTTTGAGAAAATGCACGGTATTTTCCTGAGGGTGAAAGAGCAGGATATACCAAACGTGTCTATGGATATTCTCTCAATGGGAATGTCTGGGGACTATGAGCTTGCCATAAAGCATGGCTCAAATTTGGTGAGGATCGGAACAAAGCTTTTCGGAGCTAGAAAATATTTGGAGGATTAAAAATGGGTGCAATGCAGAAATTAAAAAATCTCTTTGTAGGCGAAGATGAACTTGAGCAGGAGGACGCAATGTATCAGCAGCCGGTGTATGAGAATAAAACAGAATACAACGAAGCACCAAAGAACACAGGTGCATATGGTAATAACGCACGTCCGGTAAGAATGGAGCAAACTACGACTTTGCAGATAGTTCTTGCAAGACCAAACGATTTTTCAGAGGTCAAGTCTATCGGCGGCGATATAAATGAGGGAAAGACAGTTCTTCTCAACTTGGAAACTGTCAAGAGCGAGGACGCAAAGAGAATACTTGACTTTATCTCAGGCGTTGCGTATGCAAATGGTGCAGACATCAAGATGATGGCTCAGAAAACTTTCGCTATCATGCCTAGAAACGTTGGCTTCTCAGGAGTTGACCTTATGAGCGAGCTTGAAAATAACGGCTACAGCTTCTAAAAATGGCTCGTGCTAAATATCAGTTTTTGCCCGACCTGTCTGAGGACGATATCCGTCTGTTAGACAAAGTGTCCGATTGGATAATGGCGGCTGATGAAAAGTATATAACAAAGTTTTCTGCGTTTCTCGATGAAAGGCAGTGCCTGCTGTGCGAAAAACTCATGGCGTCTGTGAAATATGAGAATTATAGGCTTTGGGGCGGATATGAAAACGCCGCAAGGCGTATGCTGTGCGTCTATCCTGAATATGGCGAGGCAGAAAGTGAGGATTATCCTATCACCGCAATTACACTGCTGTATCGCAAAGAGGATAAAATAACTCACAGAGATATCCTAGGTTCGCTTATGGGACTAAGAATAAAAAGAGACAGCGTTGGCGACATTCTTGTGGGAGAGGGAAAGTCAGCGGTGTTCCTGCGTTCTTCTGTGGCAGGCGAGGTTACAAGCGCCCTGACGAAGGTCGGCAGAGCAGGAGTGAAACTCCGGGAGGGCTATGACGGCAGTATACATATTGAGCAGAAAACTCAGGAAATAAGCGGTACTGTGGCTTCCATGCGTGCAGATTGTATCTTAAGTCTTGCCGCAAGGATATCACGAGAAAAGTCAGCACAGCTTATAAAAAACGTTGGCATCGAAATAGACCATATGCCGAAAAATTCACCGAAAATACCTCTTGAAGAGGGCTGTACATTTTCAGTGAGAGGATACGGAAAATTCAAGCTGCTTTCAGTTGACGGCACAACTAAAAAAGACAGAATACATATAACTTTAAATAAATTTGTGTAAAGATCACGGAGGTCCTAGTATGTTAAATCCAAATAATATTAAAGGAAAAACTTTTGATACCGAGAAAAACGGTTATTCAAAAGAAGACGTAAAAGAATTTCTCGGACAGGTAGCCGAGGATTATGCCGAAGTCGTAAAGGCAAATCAGGATACCGAAGCTAAGATAATCAAGCTCGTTGAGAAGATAAACGAGTACAGAGAGGACGAGGAAGCTATCCAGCAGGCTCTTGTCGTGGCTCAGAAAGAGTCAAATAAGATACTTAATGAGGCCAAAACTCAGGCTCACGATATGATCGAGTCTGCCAAAACAGAGCAGGTAAGACTCGCAGAGCAGAGTGCCTCTGAGTGTGAGAGAATAGTTAAGGAGCATAAGGAAAAGTGCGCTGAGCTTATCAGAACTAATACCGAGATAACAGAAAAGAAGATAAATGAAGTAAGAGCCGCTTATGACGAGGAGCTTGCTAAGTTTGAGAACCTCAAGGCTGAGGTAACTCAGTTCAAGGCTGACCTTACTCAGCTTTATAATAAGCAGATAAGACTTATTATGGAAATTCCTGCGTCCGAGCCTGCCGAGGATACAGCAGAGGAGCATGAGGAAGAAGAAACCGTCGAGGAAACTCAGGAAGCTGCAGAGGAGCAGGCAGAGGAAACAGCCGAGCCGGAGGAAACTGTTGAGGCTGAATCTGCACCTGTTACTGATAGTGAGCACGTTGAGAAGATACTTAACACTGGTTCTTTCGACCCTGTTATACCAAAGACAGCTCCTGCTGAGCTTAAATTTGGTAAAAATAATTAATTCAAAGGCTCTGTTTTTCGCAGAGCCTTACTGTTCATAAATGGAGTAGGGAATAGATGTTTGTAATTTCGCTTGTTATCATGGCAGTTCTCGTTGCCGCCGACCAGCTCATAAAGCTTGCCGTGACAAATAACCTGCCGTTGAATGGTCAGCCTGTGGAGGTCATAAAGTTCGGTAGCTTTAAGGTGTTCAGCCTGACCCATATAAGAAACTCAGGTGCAGCATGGAGCATGATGTCAGGAAAGACCTGGTTTCTTATCGGTCTGCCTGTTGTCGTATTGATCGTGGCGGTGATCTATATGTATAAGATACGCAAAGGCTCAAAGCTGGAGCTTGTGTCGTTGGCTATGGTGCTTGCAGGCGGTATCGGCAACCTTATCGACAGAATAAGGGTAAAAGAAGTTGTGGACTATATCAAGTTCGAGCCTATCAATTTCCCTATTTTCAACTTTGCGGATATCTGTATCGTTATCGGCGGAATTCTGTTCGTTATCTGCTTTTGCTTTCTTGACGAAAAGAAAAAGCCGATTCGTGACGATATAAAGGTCAAAGACGAAAATGACAAAGCTTGATTTTATTGCCACTGCCGAGCAAACAGGCGAGCGTATCGACAGATTTTTGTCAGCGCAGGATACAGGTCTTACACGTTCTGCTGTGCAGAAGCTTATCGAGGACGGCAGCGTCACAGTTGGAGGCAAAAAAGTATCGAAAAATTATAAGCTGCATAATGGTGACAGCGTTGAGATAATTATTCCCGACCCTGTGGAGCTTGACGTCAAGCCACAGGATATCCCCGTGGAAATAGTCTATGAGGACAGCGAGCTGCTTGTGGTGAATAAACCTAAAGGCATGGTGGTGCATCCAGCCGCAGGCAATCCCGATGGCACTTTGGTGAACGCATTGCTTTATCATTGTCAGGGCAGGCTTTCTTCAATAAACGGTGTCATTCGCCCTGGGATAGTCCATAGGATAGACAAAAATACAAGCGGTCTGCTGATTGTCGCCAAGACCGACAGCGCACATAACTTTCTTGCGGCTCAGATAAAAGAGCATAGCTTTACAAGAGAGTATGAAGCTGTACTTACAGGCGGTCGCCTAAAGACCCCTACCGGCACAGTTGACGCACCTATCGGCAGAAGCAAATATGACAGAAAGAAAATGTGCGTGACAGAGCAAAACTCCAAGCACGCAGTAACCCATTATGAGGTGCTGGAGGAGTTAGGTCAGTATTCGCTGGTGAAATTCCGCCTTGAAACAGGTCGAACCCACCAGATAAGAGTACATTCCGCCTATATCGGTCACCCTGTCTACGGCGACGATGTTTACGGCAAAGCTGTAAAGGGAATCGAGGGGCAGTGCCTCCACGCAAAGAAAGTTGGTTTTATACACCCTGCGACCAAGGAATATATGGAGTTTGACAGCGAATTGCCCGATTATTTTCAGGCGGTGCTGAAAAAACTCAGAGCAGGGAATTGACCCACGGAAGTGATTTTATGTTTGAAGATATATCAAAAGTCCTGCTTATAACGGATATGGACGGAACTTTTCTCCCCGCAAGCAAGATACCTACCCCGAAAACTCTCGCCGCTGTCAAGCGTTTTGAAGAGGCTGGGGGCAGATTCTCTATCGCTACAGGCAGAGCCATTCAGGCGGCTAGACAGTATTTTGACATGGTGAATGTGAATTGTCCTATCATAATGTCAAACGGCGGAATGGTCTATGATATACATACGAAAGAGCAGATATATAACGTCTTTCTGCCAAGCTTTGCGGCGGATATCGTCAAGGAGATACTTGCCGATAATCCTTATGTTGGCTGTGAAGTGCTTACTGTCAACGAGGTCTATGTGCCGAGCATGACCCCTATGGAAAAGCGCCATAACGAGATCTGTAAGCTCATTCCCGTTCAGTGTGCCGTTGATGAGATACCTGACAAGAACTGGTATAAGGTGCTTTTTGCAGTTGAGCCTGAGCGTATGGACGAGCTTATAAACTATGTGGCAAAAAAAGGCTACAAAGGAGTAGATTTTGTGCGTTCAAGTATCGAGTATTACGAGATACTTCCACAGAATATATCAAAAGGTACGGCTCTTGAGGAGCTGAGAAAAGCTTGTGGCATGGAGGATTTTACTTTCGTGGCTGCAGGCGACTATAATAATGATATTGAACTTCTTCAAGCGGCTGACGTGGCATATTGCCCGTCAAATGCGGCAGAGGAGGTCAAAAAGGTTGCGGATAAGGTCTTTGAGCAGTCCTGCGAGGAAGACTTCATAGCCGCAGTCATAGATGAAATTTTTGAAAAACTGAAGAAATAATATTTTTTGGAGGTCAAAAGTATGGACGAAACATTAAAGAAACAGCTTGAGATCACAGCCTGCAAGGTTCGTCTTGGAATACTCGAGGGAGTATTCAACGCAAAGTCGGGTCATCCGGGCGGATCGCTCTCTATCGCAGATCTGCTCACTTATCTCTATTTTGCAAAGATGAACGTATATCCTGATAAGCCGGAAGAGCCTGAGAGAGATAGACTCGTGCTTTCAAAGGGTCACACAGCACCTGCACTCTATGCAACTCTTGCAGAAAAAGGCTTTTTTCCAAAGGAGGAGCTGAAGTCCCTCAGACATATCGGTGCAATGCTTCAGGGTCACCCTTGTATCTCTATCCCTGGCGTAGATATGTCCTCTGGATCCCTTGGACAGGGCATTTCTGTTGCCTGTGGTATGGCGCTTTCAGGAAAGCTCACAAGCGATACCTATAAGGTGTATACTATCCTTGGCGATGGTGAGATCGAAGAGGGTCAGGTATGGGAGGCTGCAATGTTTGCTGCTCATTATAAGCTTGATAACCTCGTTGCTGTTGTGGATAATAACGGACTTCAGATCGACGGAAAGATAGAGGACGTAATGTCGCCATATCCTATCGTTGACAAGTTTGCAGCATTTGGCTGGCACGTTATCACAGTCGACGCTCACGATTTTGACTCACTTGAAAAAGCATTCAACGAGGCAGAAACAGTATGCGGTCAGCCTTGCGTTATCGTAATGAAGAGTATCAAGGGCAAGGGCGTTTCATTTATGGAAAACAACGTTTCATGGCATGGCTCAGCACCTAACAAGGAGCAGTATGAGCAGGCTGTGGCAGAAATAAACGAACAGCTTAAAAGTCTGGAGGGTTAAGCAATGGCAGAATTGAAGAAGAAAGCTACAAGAGAAAGCTACGGCGAGGCTCTTGCAGAGCTTGGCGATAAGTATGATAACCTCTATGTTTTTGACGCAGACCTTGCTGCTGCAACAAAAACAGGTATATTCAAAAAGAAATTCCCTGACAGATTTTTTGACTGTGGTATCGCTGAGTCAAATATGATGGGCGTTGCAGCAGGTATGGCTGCAACAGGCAAGATACCATTTGCTTCTACATTTGCAATGTTCGCCGCAGGCAGAGCATTTGAGCAGGTTAGAAACTCTATCGGTTATCCTCACCTTAACGTGAAGATAGGTGCAACACACGCAGGTATCTCTGTAGGCGAAGACGGTGCAACACATCAGTGCAACGAGGATATCGCTCTTATGAGAACTATCCCTGGCATGGTGGTAATAAACCCTGCCGACGACGTTGAAGCAAAGGCTGCCGTTGAAGCCGCTATCCTCCATGAAGGTCCGGTTTATCTTCGTTTCGGCAGACTTGCCACACCTGTTTTTAACGACCCTGAAACATATAAGTTCGAGCTTGGCAAGGGCGTTAAGCTCCGTGACGGCAAGGATATAGCTATCGTTGCAACAGGTCTTATGGTTTATGAGGCTATCGAGGCTGCAAAAACACTGGCAGCCGAGGGTATCGAAGCAACAGTTATCAATATCCACACTATCAAGCCAATCGACGAGGATATCATCGTTGAAGCCGCAAAGAACAC
The DNA here is from genome assembly GCF_000980385.1 of Ruminococcus sp. N15.MGS-57. Taxonomy (NCBI): domain Bacteria; kingdom Bacillati; phylum Bacillota; class Clostridia; order Eubacteriales; family Oscillospiraceae; genus Ruminococcus; species Ruminococcus sp. N15.MGS-57. The sequence continues at coordinate 146,179 of NZ_LARF01000018.1, read as the reverse complement.
AGGACTTCTTCTTACAGTTGAGGAGCATAGCGTTATTGGCGGACTTGGCTCAGCCGTTGCAGACGTTCTTGCAGCAAGACACCCTGCAAAGCTTGTTAAGATCGGCGTTAATGACGAGTTCGGTCACTCAGGCCCGGCAGTTGATCTTCTTAAAGAATATGGCCTCTGTGCAGACAATATCGTTGCAAAGGCAAGAGATGCTGTTAAGGCAAAGTAATAAAAACACCAAACGGACGGATATCTTCCGTCCGTTTTTTTGTACACAAAAAAGACACGCTTACGATCTCGTAAACGTGTCTTTTCTTATGCTTTTACAGTGCCTGCATGAGTGTCGATAATGTTGTTTATACATATGTAAAGATAAGGCTTAAGCTCGCCAATGTCCACAGGCTCGTTGTAAAGTATGGACGAGTAGCAGGTTGAGCTTACAAGCTCAACTATCATGAATATCATGACCTCAGGCTGAACAATATCATATGGAGCGTCAGCAAGCATAGCGTCATAAATGTTGCGGAAGTCGATGTCATCGTCCTTTATAGGCGACGTAAGAGCGTGCTTGAAAACGCCCCAGCTAAGATTCTTTGCAATAAAAGTCAAAAGCGACTTGTTCTCGTTTAGCTGGTTGATGATGTTGTCAACAATAAAAATAATTCGTTCGTTAAAGGTAAGCTTCTTGCCGCTCGCATTTAATGCCTCGATAGCGTTTCTGAAAAGCTGTGACGACTTGTGAGAAACAAGCTTGTTTCTTATGTCATATTTGTCCTTGAAATAAAGATAAAACGTTCCTTTCGCCACACCAGCGTTGTTCACAATGTCTGAAATAGAGGTCTTGCTCACGCCCTTGGTGGTAAAAAGACTAAAAGCCGTGTTAAGCAGAGAGTCCTCCTTTACCTTTTTATTGGTATCAAGCTTGCCCATTTTAACACGTCCTTCCTTATTATAATATATACAATTTGTATGCCACACATACACAGGTTTACTGTGGTTGACCTTAAATCTATTATAATACAAAACCGACTCAAAGTCAACGGAGCAAAATGACCAATAGTCACTTGTGACCGTTGGTCATTTTGTGCAACTCTACAAAAAGAATGACTAATGGTCATTTTACTATTGACTGTTGGTCATTTTTGATGTATACTATGAGATGTAATAAGACCGAAAGGTCAAAAACTATGTGAAGGGAATGACATTTGATGCAGAAATTTGGCAGAGGAGTTGTAAAGCTCCGAGTACCGATACTCATAGTCAGCGTTCTGTTGCTGATACCGTCAATATTCGGTTTTCTCAGCACAAGAATAAACTATGATATTCTTTCATACCTCCCGTCAGACATTGAAACCATGAAAGGTCAGGATATAATGCTTGACGAGTTCGGCAAGGGTGGCTTTTCGCTGGTAATGCTTGACGGCATGGAGGATAAGGACGTTGAAAAGGTCAAGGAGAAGATCGAAAAGGTAGACCACGTTTGCGATGTTCTCTGGTATGACACCCTGGCAGACGTTTCACTTCCAAAGGAAGTTCTTCCTGATGATATTTACGATTTCTTCAATACAGATAACTCCACAATGATGGCTGTCTTTTTTGACGAGGCGACCTCCGCTGACGGCTCACTTGAAGCTGTCAAGGAGATAAGAAGCATCGCCGGTGAACAGTGTTTCGTAAGCGGTATGTCGTCAGTCGTTGAGGATATCAAGGATCTGACAATGCAGGAAGCTCCGATGTATGTTGTTATCGCAGTAATACTTACAAGTATCATACTTGCACTTACAATGGATTCGTTCCTTATCCCACTGTTCTTTATGCTCAGCGTGGGCATGGCGATAGTCTATAACATGGGAACGAACTTCATACAAGGCGAGATATCGTTCATCACCGAAGCTCTTGCAGCCGTGCTTCAGCTTGCGGTAACGATAGACTACTCGATCTTCCTGTGGCACAGCTACAAAGAGGAGAAAGAAAAGCACCCTGGTGACAACAAAGAGGCAATGGCAGTGGCCATCGGCAAAACTATCACCTCAGTTGTTTCAAGCTCCATAACAACAGTTGCAGGTTTCCTTGCACTTTGCTTCATGAGCTACGAGCTTGGCATGGACATGGGTATCGTAATGGCAAAGGGCGTTGTTATTGGCGTTATCTGCTGCATAACAGTTCTCCCGTCAATGATACTTGTCTTCGATAAGGCACTTGAAAAAACAATGCACAAAGACCTTGTTCCAAGCCTTGAAAAGCCTTCAAAGTTCATTATCAAGCATCATGCAGCATTTATCGTACTCTTTATAGTTGTACTTATCCCTGCCATATATGGTCAGATAAACACCAATGTCTACTATAACCTGACAGATACTCTTCCAAAGGATCTCAACAGTGTTATCGCAAACACAAAGCTAGATGAGGAATACAACATGGCAACGACCCATATGCTCCTGGTTGACGCTGATATGAAGCCAAAGGAAGTAAACTCTATGCTCGACGAAATGGGCAAGGTTGATGGTGTAAGCTTCTCAATGTCACTGGATACTCTTATCGGTCCGTCTATCCCTCGTGAGATAGTTCCTGAGTCAGTAACAAAAATACTCAAGAGCGATAAATGGCAGCTTATGCTAATAGGTTCTGAATATAAGGTAGCTTCTGATGAAGAGAATGCCCAGATAGATGAGCTTAGCAAGATACTTAAATCCTACGATAAGGACGGAATGCTTATCGGTGAGGCGGCGGCAACAAAAGACCTTATCGACATAACAGATCATGACTTCAAGGTAGTAAATATAGTTTCTATCGCCGCTATCTTTATCATCATTCTTATTGCACTGCGTTCAGTTTCACTGCCTATCATTCTGGTAGCCGTTATCGAATTTGCTATCACAGTAAACATGGGTGTTCCGTGCTTTACGAATACCACCATACCGTTCATAGCGTCGGTAGTAATCGGTACTATCCAGCTTGGTGCAACAGTTGACTACGCTATCCTTATGACAACAAGATATAAGACCGAGCGTAACGCAGGCAAAGATAAGCACGAAGCTGTCACTATCGCACTTACAACTTCAATGAAGTCCATCATGGTCAGCGCACTTGGCTTCTTCGCTTCAACATTCGGCGTTGGCGTATATTCAAGCGTAGATATGATCTCACAGCTTTGTACGCTCATGTCAAGAGGTGCAATAATCAGTATGATAACTGTTATCTGCATACTTCCTTCAATGCTTATGCTGTTTGATAAGGTAATAATCAATACAACAATGGGCATGAAGAAAAAAGAAAATAAGCTTTATAAGCTTCCTGAAATAAACTAATTCGTAAAGGAGATATAGTTATGAAAAAGTATTCAAGAGTTCTTGCAGGCATACTTGCCGTACTTCTTTCCGCAGGCTGCACAGGTCTTTATGCAGCAGCTCAGTCAGACAGCTCTTCCGCTGCCAACAGCACTGCCTCAACAACAAAGAACGAATCAGATAAAAAAGATACAAAAGATACAAAGAAAGCTGATAAGTCTGACAGTGATACAGAAAAGCAGGCTAAGGAAGAAACAGTTTATGTTATCACTGACGCTTCCGGCAACAAGACAAAAACAGTCGTTTCCAACTGGCTGAAAAACCCACAGGGCGTAAAGAAGCTGGAGGACGTTTCCGACCTGACAGATATCGAGAATGTTAAAACAGACGAGGGCTTTACAGCCAATGGTGATAAGCTCACATGGGATACCGAGGGCGGAGATATCTACTATAAGGGCTATACCGATAAGGCACTCCCGGTCGATGTAAAGGTAACATATACCCTTGACGGCAAGGAGATAAAGCCTGAGGACCTCGCAGGCAAGAGCGGTAAGCTTACCGTAAGATATGACTATACGAACAACGATAAGAAAACTGTCAAGATAAACGGCAAGAAAACAGATATCTATGTTCCATACCTTATGGCAACAACAGCTATCCTTGATACTAACGTTTATTCAAACGTTGAAGTAACAAATGGCAAGCTCATTTCAGACGGAAGCAGACAGATACTTATAGGCGTTGCAATGCCTGGCCTTACAAAGAGCCTTGATCTTCAGGATAACGAAGATATCGAGATACCGGAGTACGTTGAGTTCACAGCAGACGTAAAGGACTTCGAGTCAACAACTGCTCTCACAGTCGCAACATCTGACATCTTCTCAAAGCTTGACCTTAGCGATATCGGTGATGCTGACGATCTTCAGGATAAGCTTGATGAGCTTTCTGATGCTACAGACGAGCTTGTAGACGGCACAGCAGAGCTTTACGCAGGCATCAAGAAGCTGTCCGATTCCTCAGGAACACTTATCACAGGTATCGACAAGCTTTATTCAGGCTCTAAGTCACTTGACGATGGTGCAAAGACACTTAACAGCGGTGCAACAAAGCTTCGTGACGGAGCAAAGACCCTTGATTCTTCAACAGGTGAGCTTATGAGAGGTATCTCCACAGCTCATAGTGGTTCAACAGCCCTCCTCGGTGGTTTTGATCAGGTAAACAGTGGTATGTCAACCTTGAAGAATGGCTCATCATCACTTTCAAGCGGACTTTCACAGGTATCCTCAGGCGCACAGCAGGTAAATAACGGTGCTGCAAGCCTTGCCGCAGGCACAAATAAGCTTGTTACAGGTGTAGGCGACCTCCAGGCAGGCTCTAAAAACCTTGCCGCAGGCACAAAGCAGACCTATGACGGTTCAACTGCACTGAAAAAAGGCGTTGCAACACTTAATGCAGGCGTTTCCACACTCTATGAAAAGGTGCAGTCACTCCCTGCAAGCGTTGAACTTCTTTCAAATGGCATAACAAAGGTAGATAACGCACTTACACAGTCTATCGCATACGACCAGCAGGTACTCGCAGGACTTGAGCAGCTTCTCGGCAATTACGAAGAAGGCTCAGCAGAGTATACGAGCATAAGCAATATGATAGCAGCCGTAAATGGCTCTATCCAGTATCAGCAGGGCGCACAGAGCGGCCTTGGCGATGTTTCAACAGGTGTCGGCACAATGGCTACCGAGGGCAAACAGCTTGTTGACGGCGTAACTCAGATATACAATGGTCTTAACGATAAGAAGAAAGGTCTTGTCGCAGGCGTTGATAATTTGAATACAGGACTTAAAACAGTAAACGAGGGTGCTTCTGCACTTAAAACCGGTATCGGCACACTTGCTAAGTCCAGCAAGGATCTTAACAATGGTGCAGCTACACTCTCCGCAGGCACAAAGAACCTCTCCGCAGGAGTTAACTCAGCACAGGCAGGCGCAAGCAAGCTTGATAAGGGCGTTGACAGCCTGAACTCAGGCGTATCAAAGCTTTCAAACGGTGCAAAAACTCTTGACAGCGGTCTTGGTCAGCTTGACAACGGCAGCAAGCAGCTAAAAGACGGTACTGCAACACTCTATTCATCACTTGTAGAGCTTGCACAGGGTACAACAACACTTTCAAGCGGCAGTGCAGAGCTGTTCAGCGGTATCGGTCAGCTCAAAGACGGCAGCTCACAGCTTTCATCTGGTGTTAAGAAACTTGAAAGCGGTGCAAAGACCCTTAAAGACGGCATGGCTAAGTATAAGGACGAGGGCATCGGCAAGCTCCTTGACATCTACAACAACGACCTCAAGGGACTTATCGACAGACTTGACGCTCTCAAGACAGCAGCCGAGGATTCAACAACATTCTCAGGCGCAGCCGATGGCGTTGAAAGCTCAGTTAAGTATATTTACGAAACTGCGGCTATTGAAAAAGCAGACGAGTAATTTTTACTTCCCACACATAGCAAAGACCCCCTTGGACAGAAATGTCCGAGGGGGTCTTTGTATTTATAAACGTATTATCTGTACAAAAAAACGGACGGAATCTCTCCGCCCGTTTTATATATCCTACTGTCTTAGATAAACACCGTTTTCTTCGATGTAGTCCTCCATGTCCTGCTTGTATTCAAGATCAAGAGAATCTTTAGGAAGTGCCTTGAGTGCTTTCTGACCAATGTCTTTTCTGAAATGCTCTCCCTCGAACTTTATCTTGGAAACAGCCTCGTAAGACTTGTCCAGTGCACCCTGAAGCGTGTAAGCATTGCAGGTAACACCAAGAACACGTCCGCCGTTTGTGTAAAACTTGCCGTCCTCGTACTTAGTGCCTGCGTGATAAATAAACGCTCCGTCTACCTGACCCTTGTCGTCCATACCGAACATCTCGATACCCTTTTTGTACTTAACAGGATATCCTCCGCTGGCCATAACAACACAAGTGCAGTAACCCGACTTCCAGCCGATCTTGACATCAGCCAGCCTGTGTTCATAAATAGCCTCAAATATCTCGCAAAGATCGCCCTCCAGCATAGGAAGAACTACCTGCGTTTCAGGGTCGCCGAAACGGCAGTTGTATTCAATTACCTTTGGACCATTAGGGGTGAGCATAAGTCCGAAATACAAACAGCCCTCAAAAGTCCTGCCCTCAGCATTCATTGCATTGATAGTCGGCAGGAAGATCTTCTCCATGCACTCCTTGGCAATGTCCTCAGTGTAGTAAGGGTTAGGTGCAACAGTACCCATTCCGCCTGTGTTCAGACCCTTGTCGCCGTCCAACGCTCTCTTGTGATCCATTGAAGAGATCATAGGAACAACAGTCTTGCCGTCAGTGAATGAAAGCACAGAAACCTCAGGACCTGTGAGATATTCCTCCACAACGATAGTCGAACTGCTCTCACCGAACTGCTTGTCGTCTATCATTGAGTGTATAGCTTCCACAGCCTCTTTCTCATTCTCCGCCAGAATAACGCCCTTGCCAAGTGCAAGTCCGTCAGCCTTTATAACAGCAGGGTATGTGTTCTGTTCCTTGACATATTTTATAGCGTCCTCACTGTTTGTGAACACCTCGTATTTGGCTGTAGGAATATTGTATTTCTTCATAAGATCCTTAGAAAAGACCTTTGAACCCTCGATTATAGCCGCATTTTTCTTAGGACCAAAGGTCTTGAAACCCTCAGCCTGCAAAGCGTCTACCATTCCAAGTACAAGCGGATCGTCAGGTGCAACAGCCACCATGTCTACTTTAAGCTTCTTTGCCAGAGCCACAACGCCCTCGATATCTGTTGCCGCAACATCAAAACATTCTGCATAGCGTGAAATGCCACCGTTTCCGGGTGTGCAGTAAAGCTTTCCTACCTTAGGGGATTCCGCAAGCTTCATAACGATAGCGTGTTCACGTCCGCCTCCGCCAACAACTAATATGTCCATTTTCAGACCTCCTCAGTGTGTTTTTCCAATTATAACAATACCGCACACCTATGCTGTGCGGTATCGTCATTTATTTACTTCGTATATTATTACTTAAGCTCAAAGCTGTCAAGAACTGTCTTGAACTCGTCAGAAAGCTTGCCGTAAGCGTTCTCGCTTGCACCATATGTGATAACAACAAGGTTGCCGTTGTCAGAAGTGATTATCTGATTGAGCAGTACCTTCTGTGAGCCGATCTCGCCTGTTACGTCAACAATGTAAGCGTCCTTGCCTGCAAACTTATCTTCCTTGTCGTTTGTAACAGTGTAGCCGTCCATGGAATTATATGTTTGCTTGATCTGGTCAGCATAATCACTTGCTGTAAGACCATTGAGCAGATCGTTTGACATTGAGATAACGTTGATAGAAGCAGACTCAAGCTCAGCATCATCGCCTGCATCAGCGTATGTGAACATTACGTCAACACCAGCGGATTCCTGCATTGCCCACTTCTTTGAGTCGATCTTGAAAGTATACAGATCGCTTGTGTAAACGTCATTCTCATATGTGCCTTTAGCCTCGTCGCCAGTGCTTGTTGTGTCGTCAGCAGAAGTTGTTGTGTCAGCAACTGACTCCTCAGGTGCAGCAGTTGTAGTTGTTGTGTCAGCCTTAGACTCGACAGCAGGTGCGGCTGTAGTTGTAGTAGTTGTTGTTTTAGCCTCCGCCTTTGACTCGTTCTCAGAATCATTTGACTCTGAGCAGCCTGTAACTGCGAATACCATTGACAGTGCCATGAGTGATGCAAGTAACTTTTTCATAATAAATTTTTCCTTTTTTTCTTGACCTTTATTGTTTTGCATTAATGCACAAAAATTAGTGATGGAACAATCTTATTCCAGTGAATGCCATTGCCATGTTGTACTTGTTGCAAGTCATGATAACATGATCGTCCCTGATAGATCCGCCCGGCTCGGCAATGTAAGCCACACCGCTCTTTTTAGCTCTCTCGATGTTGTCACCGAATGGGAAGAAAGCGTCAGAACCAAGGCAAACGCCTGTGTTCTTTGCAAGCCATTCCTTCTTTTCAGCCTCAGTGAGCACCTCAGGCTTTACCTTGAATGTGTTCTGCCATACGCCCTCAGCCAGTACATCATCATGCTCGTCAGAAATGTAAACGTCGATAGCGTTATCTCTGTCAGGACGTCTTATGTTGTCAACGAACTGAAGTCCCAGAACCTTTGGGTGCTGTCTGAGCCACCAGATGTCAGCCTTGTTTCCTGCCAGTCTTGTGCAGTGTATTCTTGACTGCTGACCTGCACCGATACCGATAGCCTGACCGTCCTTTACATAGCAAACGCTGTTAGACTGTGTGTATTTAAGTGTGATAAGTGAGATAACAAGATCAGTTTTCTTGTCCTCAGGGATCTCCTTGTTGTCTGTCACGATATTTGTGAGCATATCGTTGTCTATTTTCAACTCGTTTCGACCCTGTTCAAAAGTTACGCCGAAAACCTGCTTTCTCTCAATAGGTGCAGGAACATAGTTCTCATCTATCTTGATGATGTTGTATGTACCCTTTCTCTTTGACTTGAGTATCTCAAGAGCCTCGTCAGTGTAGCCCGGTGCAATGATACCGTCAGAAACCTCTCTCTGTATCATCTTTGCAGTGCAAGCGTCACACTCGTCAGAAAGTGCGATAAAATCGCCGTATGATGACATTCTGTCAGCACCTCTTGCTCTCGCATAAGCGCTTGCAAGTGGAGTAAGCTCTCCCAGATCGTCAACAAAATATATCTTCTTTTCGACCTCGCTCAAAGGCTTGCCGATAGCAGCGCCCGCAGGTGAAACGTGCTTGAAAGAAGTTGCCGCACACATACCTGTTGCCTTTTTAAGCTCTCTTACCAACTGCCAGCCGTTGAATGCGTCAAGCAGATTGATGTAACCGGGCTTGCCGTTGAGTACCTCGATAGGGAGATCCTTGCCATCCTCCATAAATACTCTTGACGGCTTCTGATTAGGGTTGCAGCCGTATTTCAAAAGCATTTCATTTGCCATAATTTTTACCTCCGTTTATTTAACCTATTCACTCCGCAGATATTACTTGCTGTACTTATTAACGATCTTAGAAACAGCCTTGCCGCTTGCGATATCAATGTATCTTACAAACAGCGATACCTTGTTGTCCTCGTTGAGTGCTTCCCAAAGCTTGCCGGTGAACTCCTCGATATCGTTAGGTATCTCCACCTTCTTAGGCTCGCCCTCAAAGCTTGGCAGAGGATTGCCGTCACCCATGTAAGTGTGAATAAAATGACCCACGCCGTCAAGAGGGTTGGTGTATGTGTAAGTAAATCTCTCGCAGCAGTCAGGGTTTCCGTCAGCGGACTTGAGTATGCTCATAGCATAATTATATGCGCCGTTCTCAACGTGCATGATACCTGAAATACGAGGAGTGTAGTTTGGAGCGTCGTCCTCATACTCTCTCGTCCTCAGAGATTGCTCAAAAGTCTGCTGCTTGTCCATAAGCTCATAAATAGTGTCCGTCTGATCGCCGTTTGTAACGATAGTCTTGTTTCCAAGCACACGAACAGGGGAGTATATAATAAGGTGTGGGTCAGAAAGCTTGCTAGGGTCAGCAGCTTCTGTCTTGATGCCGTCCTCAGTTTCCGTGAAAACTCTGTTTCTGGAATTAACACTTCTGCCCATGATAAAATAAGCCGTTACCGCACTCTTTCCGTCAGCAGACTTGCCTATAACTATTCCTCTGCCCGGATATGAGTTGCTTTTAAGCTCGTCATAAATATTAAGGGTCTTCATATCTTGTCCTCCATAATTTTTCTCAGTCTTTAAGGTCAACGTAAGCCTTGCCGTCCTTAATGCTTATCCTGTCCTCGCAGAACAGCGAAACCGCCTTAGGCAAAAGCTTCCATTCAACGTTTTCCATTATCTTCTTCTGTAAGCTTTCAGGCGTTTCGTCATTTGCAACATCCACAGCGCCCTGCAAAATAATAGCTCCGGCGTCAGCCTTTTCGTTTACAAAATGTATAGTCGCACCCGATACCTTAACGCCGTATTCCAAAGCCTTTTCATGAACTTTAAGCCCATAAAAGCCCTCGCCGCAGAATGACGGTATCAGTGCAGGGTGAACGTTTATTATCCTGTAAGGATAAGCTTTTGTAACGCATTCGTCAAGAATTATCATAAATCCAGCCAGCACCACAAGGTCAGCACCCTGTCTGTTAAGCTCAGCCAGAATAGCCTCGCTGTAACTCTTGCTGTCAGCATATTCCTTTCTCGGAATAACGACAGTGCCGATACCTGCATTTTTCGCCCTCTCCAGAGCATAAGCACCCTCCTTCGAGGATATAACGCAGGTTATCTTGCCGTTTTTTATAATGCCGCTTTTTTCAGCGTCAATAAGCGCCTGTAGGTTTGTTCCGCCGCCCGAAACAAGAACGCATATCTTCTTCATATCTCTTTACCCTTAGCAGATGATAACGCCCATGTCAGAGTCAACAAGTTCGCCCAGAACGTAAGCTTCTTCGCCTGCCGCCTTGATAGCTTCGATAGCCTTGTCAGCGTCAGCCTTGTCAACAACAACTGTCATACCAACGCCCATGTTGAATGTGTTGAACATATCTCTCTCAGGAATGTTTCCTGTCTTTGCGATAACGTCGAAAATAGGAAGCACCTGAACGTCGCTTCTTGCAATCTTTACAGACAGTCCGTCAGGAAGTGAACGTGGAATGTTCTCATAGAATCCGCCGCCTGTGATGTGAGATATAGCCTTTACCTTAACAGAATCAAGCAGGCTCATAACAGCCTTTACATATATCTTTGTAGGTGTGAGAAGTGTCTCGCCCAGTGTCTTGCCAAGCTCGTCATAGTGAACAGAAAGGGTCTTTTCGTCAACGCTGAATACCTTTCTTACCAGTGAGAAGCCGTTTGAGTGTACACCGCTTGACTTGATAGCTATCATAACGTCCCCGGCCTTCTGAGTGCTTGGGTCAAGTATCTTGTCCTTGTCAACAACGCCAACAGAGAAGCCTGCAAGGTCATATTCGTCAACAGGGTAGAAACCAGGCATCTCAGCCGTTTCGCCACCGATAAGCGCACAGCCTGACTGTACACAGCCCTCAGCAACACCTGAAACTATCTGAGCTATCTTTTCAGGATAGTTCTTGCCAACAGCGATGTAGTCAAGGAAAAACTGTGGCTTTGCACCGCAGCAGATAATGTCGTTTACGCACATTGCCACGCAGTCGATACCAACTGTGTCATGCTTGTCCATAAGAAAAGCTATCTTGAGCTTTGTGCCAACGCCGTCTGTGCCTGAAACGAGAACAGGCTTTGTGATACCTGTCATGTCAAGCTCAAACAGACCGCCGAAGCCGCCGATGCCGCTGAGAACACCGCTCGTCATGGTCCTTGCAACGTGCTGCTTCATAAGCTCAACTGCCTTGTAGCCTGCCGTTACGTCAACGCCTGCTTCCTTGTAGCTGTTTGAAAAACTGTTTGTATTCATGATAAAATATCCTTTCAGTTATTTACTTCTTTTCCGATATCTTCGATTCAAATTTGTCCTTAGGCATATCCTTAGGAACTTCGATAGGGTATTTCTCTGTAAAGCAGCCTACGCAGAAATCACACTTTGAATTTCCCGCAAGCTTTTTAACGCTTTCAACACTGAGATATCCCAAGCTGTCTGCACCGATATATTCGCATATTTCTTCATTGGTCATCTTGCAGGCGATAAGATTTTCCTTGCTGTCTATATCCGTTCCGAAATAGCATGGTGCAATGAATGCAGGGGAGGAGATACGAACGTGAACTTCCTTTGCACCTGCGTCCCTCAGCAGCTTGACTATACGTCCCGAAGTCGTTCCTCTGACGATACTGTCGTCTATCATAACGACCCTCTTGCCCTTAACAGTGCTTGAAATAGCGTTGAGCTTTATCTTGACGGAGTTCGTCCTCTCTGTTTGGCTAGGCTGAATGAACGTCCTGCCTATGTATCTGTTCTTGATAAATCCAATGCCGTATGGTATGCCGCTTTCCTGAGAAAATCCCAGCGCAGCGTCAAGTCCCGAGTCAGGCACGCCTATGACGATATCAGCGTCAACAGGGTGTTCTCTCCAAAGATATTTACCTGCCCTGAGCCTTGCCATGTGAACGCTCGACCCCTCGATAACAGAGTCAGGTCTAGCAAAATATACATATTCAAATACGCATATAGTACCCTTTTTACCACAGTGAGTCGTGATAGAGTTCACACCGTTTTTGTCAATAACTATCATTTCACCTGGTTTAAGATCTCTTATGTATTCAGCGCCGATGCTGTCAAAAGCACAGGTCTCCGACGCTACCACATAGCCGTCGTCTATCTTTCCGAGGCAAAGGGGTCTGAAGCCGTCAGGATCTCTCGCCGCAATAAGCTTTGTCGGCGACATAACGAGCAGCGAATACGCACCCTTTATCCTGTACATAGCCTTTTCAAGAGCCGCCTGTATAGACGGTGCTCTAAGACGTTCCTCGGTTATGGCGTATGATATGACCTCAGTATCATTTGTGCTGTGGAATATCATGCCCTTGTTTTCATATTGCTCTCTAAGTTCTCTTGCGTTAGTAAGATTTCCGTTGTGAGCGATAGCCATAGGACCCTTTATGTGACGAACAACAAGCGGCTGAGCGTTTGAAGCATTGCAGTTGCCTGTAGTCGAATATCTCACATGACCTATAGCAATATTGCCCTTGCCGAGCCGTTCGAGAGTTTCCTTGTCAAAAACCTGATTGACAAGACCCACGTCCTTGTGATAGCTGAACACGCCGTCGTCGTTTACAACGATACCGCAGCTTTCCTGACCTCTGTGCTGTAATGCGTAAAGAGATACATAAGTCTGAGCCGCAACATCGCTTGTCTTGTTAGTATAAATGCCGAAAACGCCGCATTCTTCATGGATACCTGTTACCAATTAAATCATTCCCTTCCGTTCCAGCAGTAGGTGCAAAGCTCACAGCTTGGCAGACCCACAGCCTTTACAGTGCCTTCAAGCGACTGGAATTCAACAGAGGTAAGTTTAAGTCTCCTGCATATCTCGTCCCTGAGGAGCTTGCCACGCTCAGTGCTTGAATCGCTGTATTCTTCAATGTATTTAACTCCCTCGATACCCTCGTTCTCATCAATGATCTGTCTTGCGATAAGTTCAAGTTCCGAGGTGCTGCGTGAAAAGTTAAGATACTTGCAGCCATACATGATAGGAGGACAGGCTGATCTCATGTGGACTTCCTTTGCACCGTTCTCATAAAGAAACTCAACAGTTTCCCTCATCTGAGTTCCTCTGACGATACTGTCGTCAACGAACAGAAGCTTCTTGCCCTCGATAAGTTCGTGAACAGGTATAAGCTTCATCTTCGCAACTCTGTTTCTCATAGACTGGCTTGTTGGCATAAAGCTTCTAGGCCATGTAGGAGTGTACTTGATGAACGGTCTTGCAAAAGGTATGCCGCTTTTGTTTGCATATCCTATAGCGTGAGGAACGCCAGAATCAGGTATTCCGCAAACGAAATCAACGTCAGGGAGTCTGCCGTTTTTCATATCGTTCTCCGCCATTATCTCGCCGTTGCGTGTTCGCATAAGTTCAACGTTCACGCCCTCATAGCAAGCGGTAGGGTAGCCGTAATAAGTCCAAAGGAAAGTGCAGATCTTTTTATTGTCTGTACCCTCGCTGAGGATATTGTAGCCGTCCTTGGTTATCTCAGTTATCTCTCCCGCCTTTAGTTCGTGACAGGTGGAGTATCCAAGCTTCTGATATGCAAATGATTCAAAAGAAAAGCAATATCCGTCAGAACGCTGTCCTATTATAATAGGAAGCCGTCCGTCCTTATCTCTGGCAACGATCATCGACTTGTCTGTCATTATTGCAAGTGACATCGTGCCTTCTATCTTGTCCTGTGCGTATCTTATGCCGTCAACAAAGCTGTCCTTCTGTGCGATCAGCGCACCGATAAGCCCTGCGGAATTGATAGCGCCGCTGCTCATTGTTTCAAAGTTTGCGCAGCCCTTTTCAAGCAGTTCGTCAGCCAGTTTAGCGGCATTTTGTATTACACCGATAGAGCACACTGCGTAAAGTCCTAACTTGGAGCGTACCATTATCGGCTGAGGATCTGTGTCGCTTATGCAGCCGATACAGATGTTTCCTCTCATTTTGTCAACGTCTTTTTCAAATTTAGTACGAAATGGTGAGTTTTCAATGCTGTGAATATTTCTCTGAAAGCCAAGCTCAGGGGAGAATGAAGTCATTCCGCCCCGCCTTGTGCCTAAGTGTGAATGATAGTCGGTCCCGAAGAAAACGTCCTGAATACAGTCATTAGCTGAAACAGCTCCGAAAAAACCGCCCATAAAAATTATTCTCCCATTACTCTCTTTATCATCTCATGGTAAGCCTCTTCAACGCCGCCCATGTCTCTTCTGAATCTGTCCTTGTCGAGCTTCTCATGTGTCTTAGAATCCCAGAAACGGCAAGTATCAGGTGAGATCTCGTCAGCAAGAAGTATCTTTCCGTGGAATCTGCCGAACTCGATCTTGAAGTCGATAAGGTCAATGCCGATGTTCTTGAAGAAGCCAAGCATGAACTCATTTACCTTGAAAGCATACTTTGTGATATCCTCGATCTCTTCCTCAGTAGCAAGACCAAGACCAAGAGCATAATACTTGTTGATGAATGGGTCGCCAAGCTCGTCGCACTTGTAGCTGAACTCAAGTGTAGGCTGCTTGAGCTTTGTGCCTTCCTCGATACCGAGCTTCTTTGAGAAGCTTCCTGCTGCAACGTTTCTTACGATAACTTCCAGCGGAACGATCTCGACCTTCTTAACGATAGTCTCTCTGTCAGAGATCTCCTCAACAAGATGAGTAGGGATACCCTCTTTTTCAAGAAGCTTGAACATATAGTTTGTCATTTTGTTATTGATAGCACCCTTGCCAACGATAGTGCCTTTCTTCTCGCCGTTGAAAGCAGTAGCGTCGTCCTTGTAATCAACGATAACAAGATCAGGGTCGTTAGTAGCGAATACTTTCTTAGCCTTGCCCTCATAGAGCTGTTCTGTCTTTACAATGTTTTCCATAGATTTATTCCTCCATAAAATTATTTACATTATTTATATGATATACCGAAAACATATCCACTGCCGTTTTAATATGTAGGGGCGAACATCGTTCGCCTGCCGACAGCAGAACTTCCCCGATATATCAAATATAACATACAGCCGAGCTATATGTCTGTATCAAAAAATCAAAGCGCAGCAAGCTTGTCTTGTAAAGCTTTGTCCTTAGCCACAACACCGTCTATCATATCCTGCTTAGCCTTTTCAAGCTTCTCAGCCAGACCCTCGTCAGAAAGAGCAAGCATCTGAATAGCAAGTATAGCAGCGTTCTTAGCGCCGTCAACTGCGACAGTGGCAACAGGGATACCACTAGGCATCTGAACGGTAGCAAGCAGAGCGTCCATGCCGTCGAAGTTAGCACCCTTGCAAGGAATACCGATAACAGGAAGCGTTGTGTGACCTGCAATAACTCCCGCAAGATGAGCCGCCATTCCGGCAGCGCAGATTATAACTCCAAAGCCGTTTTCCTTAGCCTTGTCAGCAAAATCGCTTGCAAGCGCAGGCGTTCTGTGAGCAGACATAACGTGACATTCGTAAGGAACACCATAAGCCTTAAGTTCAGCAACAGCCTTGCTGACAACAGGAAAATCGCTGTCAGAACCCATTATTACCGCAACTTTTTTCATAAATTTATACCTCCAAGTAAAACAAAAAATTACAAATAAAAAACTGCAACAATGGCGTTGCAGTTTTAGTCAGTGCATAATTATATTGTTAGAGTGCAAAAAATCAAGGCAGGACGCAATTATACTTAAAGACCTACCCATAAAAGAATATGTAATTGATGAAAAACAGCACATTTCAGTCATACATCTCTCCTGAATACATACAAAAAATACTGCACAATATTACCAGACAGTAAAGCGGAGCAAAACTGTCTGCGAAAGCTTTTTTTTACTGATTTTCTCCATAACAGCATACAAAGCCTTACAATAATATTGTACAATATTTATAGATAAATTTCAACACATATTTATATAAAATTTATATCAATTAATCTTTGATTTATTGTGAAATTTGTCTACATTAACTTTTTGTTCAGAAAATACTTGTATCAGTGATCTGACCGTTTGACAAGCTGTTGACGAGACCACGCATTTCCTCTTTGGAGCGAATACAGTGTGCCGAGTCGATTATCTGCTGTCTTTGAAGCGGATCCAGCTTAGCAAAGTAAGCATATGCCGCAGGCACCTGAGCAAGAGCCATAGACAGCCCCAGCGGTAATTCCTGCCCGTGAGCAAAAGAGTTATTTTTCATTTTTATCACCTCCGCATATATTATTTCCCGGGCAATAAAAATAATAAACCCTTACGATCTTATATGTGATACTGCACAATTTATCACATCGTAATTTGTGCGAACAAATGATTTATATTTTAATTTGGCAACATTTCTGCAATTGTTGCATTTTTTATGCAACAAAAGTGGTGATTTTTGGGATAAGTATAAGGATATTATCCCAAATCGAATATCCTGCAAGGTAGCAGTGTATGAGGAAACATTTTGTCAACGTGAGTTAGGTGAACACGATGAGAGGTTCTGATCGTACAGAAAAGCACTTCCTGCACCTTGTTTGAAGCTTGAAAATTGAATAAAAATCGTACAAAACCACAAAATTACGGCAACAAATCTGTAGGGGCGAACAGCGTTCGCCCGTCGAAGAAACAAGTCCACGATTACAACCATTGTAGGACAGAACAAAAAACTATCCTATCACGCTTGTAGGGGCTGGCGCCCTCGACAGCCCGCTCGAAGTGACGAGGTTTGAATTTACCATAAAGTCATGCAGATGTACAAAGACGTGCGAGGGGGTCGGGACGTCGGATTTCTGCAAAGCAGAAATCGCTCCGCTGGGTCATTCCTTACTTCATAGGAATATTATTCTTTTCCAAATCAGTTGACAATCTTTTGTTAATATGATATAATTATTTTGTTAATTTTTTGTCGATTTATCAGTTAATCTGAGGTGTATTAATAAATGGATAATCTTTCTAATATAAGTGTGATAAAAGATGTTCTCGCAAGACACAATTTCACTTTCTCCAAGGCTCTCGGTCAGAATTTCTTAGTGAATCCCTCCGTTTGCCCCAAGATAGCCGAAATGGGCAATGCAAAAAAAGGCTTCGGCATAATCGAGATAGGCACAGGCATAGGCGTTCTCACAAACGAGCTTGCCAAGCGTGCCGACAAGGTGGTGGCTATCGAAATTGACGACAGGCTTATGCCGGTCCTTGCAGAAACTCTTGCAGAATATGACAATGTGAAGATAATAAACGCCGACGTCATGGAAACTGACCTCCATAAGCTTATTGCCGAGGAATTTCAGGGTATGGACGTTGCCGTTTGTGCAAATCTACCTTACTATATAACCTCGCCCATATTAATGATGCTACTTGAAGAACGTCTGCCCATAAAGTCTGTTACTGTCATGGTGCAGAAAGAAGCAGGCACACGTCTTTGTGCCTCTATGGGTACAAGAGATATGGGAGCAGTCACAGTGGCTATAAATTATTTTTCTGTACCGAAACTCCTTTTTAACGTATCACGGGGAAGCTTCATGCCCTCGCCTAACGTTGATAGCTGCGTGGTGAGGTTTGATATCCGTGATAAGACCCCCGAGGGCGTGACGGACGAAAAGTTCTTTTTTAAAGTCGCTAGGGGAGCATTTTCACAGCGAAGAAAGACCCTCTCAAATTCCGTATCATCATCAATGGGCATAGATAAATCTATAGTAAATCAGGCGATAGAGCAAAGCGACCTGCCTGCCTCCGTCCGTCCTGAAGCTCTTTCCATGGAACAATTCATAACCTTTTCCGAAGCCCTTAGAAAGCTTATCTAATTGTACATATTTTCGTATAGTTATACTTCATTACTTGTAGAGGAGCGTCTCAGTTTCTGCAAGCAGAAATGCGACGTCCCATTTCGTTC
This sequence comes from Ruminococcus sp. N15.MGS-57, assembly GCF_000980385.1. Classification (NCBI taxonomy): domain Bacteria; kingdom Bacillati; phylum Bacillota; class Clostridia; order Eubacteriales; family Oscillospiraceae; genus Ruminococcus; species Ruminococcus sp. N15.MGS-57. The sequence continues at coordinate 127,887 of NZ_LARF01000018.1, read as the reverse complement.
GCCCGTTGCTCGGCAACTATCCCGAATTTCAACAGCAGATTTTCATGACGTTGAAAGTTACGAGATCTGTCCGTAAATTTGGTCAGTATTTCAATTTCAAGCCCATATTGCGACACCTTTCGCTTGATAGTCCTGCTAAAATGTAATTATTACATTTTGGAAACATAGGACGTGATAAGCAATGGAAAAAATACGGCATACGGCAAAATTTCATACCTCAGGCAAAACGAATGTACTTATGGCTGTTTTATCGGCGGCAGCAGCGTTTGCGGCAAGCTTCGGAAAGATCTTAGGCTTCCCCTCGTCAATGAACGTGGCGGTTGCAGTGCTTTCGGGAACTAATGTGATACCTGCTTTTTTAGGTTCTGCACTTGCATATTTTGTAAGCGGAACATTCTCAGAGGGTATCGTTCAGCTTTGTGCGATACTTGTTATAGGGGCGGTAAGGCTTGTGATGCCCTCTGCCGACCATAAGGACGACCCCGTTTTTGTGTCGCTCATCACAACAGGAGCAATGCTTCTTTTCAGCTGTGTAATGTCGGTTGCAATGCCGTCGGATACATATACGGCTTCACTGCGAATGATAAGCTCGCTCATGTGTGGCTGTGTTGTTTTTATTGCATTGACCGTAAAACGTCAAAGAAACCGAAGCGGTGTTTTTGACCTTACAGGAATAAACGGAGTTTTCACAGCTATACTTTATATTATGTTTATCTCGACCATCACTGCCGCACCGCTCCATGTGGTGAACCTGGGCAGGATAGCAGGCACTTTGTTTATGCTTATGGCAGTGCGAAAGTATAGAAATATAGGCGGTGCAGTCGTTGGTGCATTGACCACCTGCGGTGTACTCCTTTGTGCTCCGTCACTTGCGAGAAATACACTTTTGCTTGCCACGTCAGGACTTATCTGCGGAGCTTTTCTGCAATTCGGCTCTCTTGTGATAGTGTTTGTTTTCCTTGCAGTTTCACTTGTGAGCCTTGTGGCAATGGGCGTGAACGGTGATACATTTTCAATGTTTGCTGATTTGCTTATAGGCTCTGTGCTTTTTATCGCCCTGCCTGTTCCTGTGATAAAAAGGGTGGCAAAAAAAGTGGTGGGAGTGAAAAATTCCGTTGACCTTGTAGGGCAGACCACTTCTTCAAAGCTCAACATGGCTTCGAGAACTCTGGGCGGTATCAGAGGTCAGCTTACAATGGTCACTGCGGCGATAGATAAACGCTCAAAGGAAGCTACACTGTCAAAGCGTGTACGATCTGTTGTTTGTACCGATTGCGATATGTACTCAGTGTGCAGTAAGCGTTGTGTACAGCTTGATGACAGCTTTTCAAAGCTTGAAAGCATAGTTTGTACATATAATAACCTCAGCCTTGACGACGTTGAAAAGCATTTGGGAGGCTGTGTGAGAAAGTCGCTTCTTTGCAAAAGCTTCAATGAATTGTATACCGACTTTGTGGCAGAACGTGCCGACAGCATGAGAGTTCGTGAAATGCGTGAGTTTTTAAGCGAACAGCTTTCCTCCATGGAGGATATCTTATCCGACCTTTCTTTCAGGGCAGGTCAGGTGAGAAGCGTTGATCCTCAGCTTTCAGCAAGAGTAAGGGAGCATTTCTCAAACCTTGGCTATCCAAATGTGAAAGCCTGCGTTTACATAGACGAAAACCTTTGTCAGCGTGTGGACGTTTTTATAACTGCGCAGTTCAGGGGTGATCTTGTAAGGCTCACAGCAACGCTGTCAGAAATGATAGATTATGACCTTGATATGCCTGTGATAGTCAAGGTGGATAATATAACCAGAATGTCCTTTGCGGAAATACCGAAATTCACAGTTGATATAAAAAGCTTTTCAGCTTCGTCAAGCGGAGAATATTCGGGTGACAGCTTTGAAGTCTTCAATTCAAGCGTCAACGAAAAGTATATCGTCCTTTCAGACGGCATGGGAACAGGAAAAAGAGCAAGACTGGATTCATTGTTTTCCGTAAGTCTTGTTACAAGGCTCATACGATCGGGAATGTCTATGCAGACAGCCCATAGGCTTATAAATTCCATGCTCAGAGTTAAGGGCTGGGAGGAATCTTTTGCGACCCTTGATATAATGCGGCTGGAGCTTAATGGCGGAACGGTGCAGTTTCTGAAATCGGGTGCGGCGCAAAGCTTTCTTTTCCGTGACGGCGGTCTTAAAGCTATCGGCGGACAGGCTTTTCCTGCTGGGATACTTGCGGAGTGTACTCCTGATGTGAGCGAGCTTAAGCTCTTTGACGGGGACGTTCTGCTTATGACCTCAGACGGTGTCGAGGACGCTACAGCACGAGAGATACTCCGCTGTAACGGAATGAACGCTCAGGAGATAGTCACGGCGCTTGGCGCAAAGGCGCTTGCTCAGCGAACAGGAGGCAGGCGTGACGATATAACTATTATTGCCGCAAAAATTTTCCTTCGTGATGAGAATGGAAAATGAATGTAAATGACTTTGCCGACTTTTGCCTGCAATTTTTTACTTTTGTATACTTTGACTTTACTTTTTCTATGTTATTATATAAAATCTATTGTGCAAAATGTATAAAACTATCTGTTGAAATATGTGCGAATACGAGAATAACTACTAAAACTATTGCAAATTTGTTCAAAAAAGATTAAAATGTAAGTATGAAACACCGAAATTATTCAGCGGTTTTCACAAAAAGACAAGGGAGGCTGAATTATGATAGATATTATTCCAAAGGATTATGAACTGCCGCTCTATCTTTTCCACAATGGCACAAACTGCGAAACATATAAGTTTCTTGGCTGCCATAAGGGAGAGAAAGACGGCGTAGAAGGATATTATTTCAGAGTCTGGGCAGCACACGCTGAGGGCATTTCTGTTGTGGGAGATTTCAATGACTGGGACGAAAATGCCACTCCAATGGAGAAGATAGACGACTCAGAGGTGTGGGAGGCTTTTGTTACAGGGCTTCAAACTTATGATACATATAAATACTGTATCCACGGCTGTGACGGCAAGACCCATTATAAGGCTGATCCGTACGGCACACACATGGAGGTCGCTCCGAACACCGGCTCAAAGGTTTTCGATATAGACGATTATCTTTGGAGCGATAAAAAGTGGATGACCGAGAAGAAGTCTAAGGATATCTACAATTGTCCTATGAATATCTATGAGGTACATCTCAATTCATGGAAGGCTTGTCCTGACGGAAAATATTTCTCATATGTTAGATTTGCAGATACTATAATCCCTTATATAAAGGAAATGGGCTATACTCATATCGAGCTTATGCCGCTGGCGGAATATCCTTTTGACGGCTCTTGGGGCTATCAGGGTATCGGCTATTTTGCACCGACTTCACGTTTTGGCACGCCTTATGACTTCATGAAAATGATAGACCTTTTCCATTTGGCGGGAATAGGTGTTATCCTTGATTGGGTGCCTGCACATTTTCCTAGAGATGAGGCAGGACTGTTCGAGTTTGACGGAGGTCCGTCATATGAATACTCTGACCCGAAAAAGGCAGATCACCTCACTTGGGGAACGAGAGTTTTCGATTATTCAAAGGGCGAGGTAAAGTCATTCCTTATCTCGAACGCTCTTTACTGGATAGAAAAATATCACGTTGACGGTCTGAGAGTTGACGCTGTTGCGTCTATGCTTTATCTTGACTATGACAGACGTGACGGAGAGTGGACGCCTAACAAGTTCGGTGGCAAGGAAAATCTTGAAGCTGTTCAGTTCTTCAAGGATCTCAATACCGCTGTGTTCGGAAGAAACCCTAATACCCTTATGATAGCCGAAGAGTCAACTTCATGGCCTATGGTAACAAAGCCTGCAAGCGACGGCGGTCTTGGTTTCAACTTCAAGTGGAACATGGGCTGGATGAACGATATGCTCAAATATATGGCTCTTGACCCTATTGACAGAGCTTTTCATCATGATATGCTCACGTTCTCATTCTTCTATGCTTTCTCTGAAAACTTTATTTTGCCTATCTCTCATGACGAGGTGGTGCATGGTAAGGCTTCATTGGTAAATAAAATGTATGGTGGAGATATCGACAATAAGTTCAAGCAGTGCAAGCTGTTCATGGCTTATATGATGGCTCACCCAGGTAAGAAGCTTCTGTTCATGGGTGCTGATTTTGCTCAGTTCAGAGAGTGGGATTACGAGAATGGTCTGGAATGGTTCATGGTGGACGAATATGAGAACCACCGCAATTATCTGAACTACTCCAAGAACCTCAATCACTTCTATCTTGACCACCCTCAGTTCTGGGAGAGAGATTTCTCTTGGGAGGGCTTTAGCTGGATATCAAATGACGACTTCAAGCAGAGTATCATCATCTTCAGACGTTTTGACAAAAACGGCGGAGAGGTCATCGTTGTGTGCAACTTCGTTCCTGTGGAAAGAAAGTCATACTGCTTTGGCGTTCCTTACTGGGGCAGCTATACAGAGGTGTTCAACTCGTCTTCTGTTGACGGTGCTCCTTGCACGAATGGCACTGTAAAGGCTGTTGATGAGAAGATGCACGGCTTTGATCAGTCTGTTTGTATCGACATTCCTGCGTTCTCTTGTATGTATTTCACGGTGAAGAAAGAGGAAAGACCTGTGCCTGAGAAAAAGGCAGAGAATAAGAAAAAGACAAAGACAAAGACGGCGGCTAAGAAAACTGCTGTCAAGAAAGCCTCTAAGGCGAAAACAACTAAGAAGTCCACAGCTAAAAAGGCTGAGTAATATAGACTTAATAAAAATTGGTGGGTGAATTAATTATGTTCAACAAAAAAGAATGTGTTGCAATGCTGCTGGCAGGCGGTCAGGGAAGCAGATTGTATGCCCTGACACAGAGCGTTGCAAAACCGGCAGTACCTTTCGGTGCTAAGTATCGTATCATTGATTTCCCTCTCTCGAACTGTATCAATTCAGGTATCGACACAGTGGGCGTGCTGACACAGTATCAGCCATTGGTACTCAATGAGTACATTGGAAACGGTCAGCCTTGGGATCTTGATAGAATACACGGAGGCGTTCATGTGCTTCCTCCTTATCAGACAGCTTCAGGCGCTGACTGGTATTCGGGTACTGCAAACGCTATTTATCAGAATATCGCTTTTGTAGACAGATATGACCCTGAGTATGTTGTTGTTCTTTCAGGCGACCATATCTACAAAATGGATTACAACAAGATGCTTGAATATCACAAGGCTAAGAACGCTGACGCTACTATCGCTGTTCTGGACGTTCCAAAGGAAGAGGCGTCACGTTTCGGTATCATGATAACAGACGAGGACGACAACATCATAGACTTCGAGGAGAAGCCAAAGAACCCTCGTTCAACTCTTGCTTCAATGGGTATCTACATATTCACTTGGAAGAAGCTGAAAGCTTATCTTATCGCTAATGAGAACGACAAGGAAGCTTCAAAGGACTTCGGCAAGAACATTATCCCTGACATGAGAGAAGCAGGCGAGAAGCTTGTGGCTTATCGTTTTGACGGCTACTGGAAGGACGTTGGAACTATCGACTCTCTTTGGGAAGCAAATATGGACCTTATCAATCCTAACATTCCTATCGATCTTTATGACACAAGCTGGAAGATATACTCAAGAAACCCTGTTATGCCACCTCAGAGCATAGGCAAGAATGCTCAGGTACAGAACTCTATGGTAACAGAGGGCTGCGTTATCGACGGCTCTGTAGAGTTTTCAATGATCTCTGACGGCGTTACTGTTGAGGAAGGCGCTGAGATACTGGATTCTATCCTTATGCCTGGCGCAGTTGTCAAGAAGGGTGCAAAGGTCGAGTATGCTATCGTTGGCGAGAACACTGTTATCGGTGAGAACGCTCAGATCGGTGCAAGACCTGAAACTATCGAGGACAAGGACTCATGGGGCGTTGCTGTAGTGGGCAATAATCTGACTGTTTCTGACGGCAGTGTTGTTGCACCAAAGGCAATAATTTACGAGAATATCTAAGAAAGGACCGAGTAAACATGGATGTAAATATGGGTAACGTACTGGGTCTTGTTTTCGCTAATATGCACGACACGACTCTTGGCGACATGACAAAGAACAGAACTATGGGTTCTGTAATGTTCGGCGGAAGATACCGCCTTATCGACTTCCCACTGTCTAACATGGTAAACAGCGGCATAAGCGAGGTCGGTGTTATAACAAAATCTAACTATCAGTCACTTCTGGATCACCTCGGCTCTGCAAGAGAGTGGGATCTGGCCAGAAAAAAAGGCGGACTTTACATTCTGCCTCCATTCGGCAACGTTGAAAGCACTCTTTACAGAGGCAGGATCGAGGCTCTTTATGGTGCGATGAGCTTTATCAAGCACTCAAGAGCTAAATATGTTATCCTTTCAGACTGCGACGTTGTAACTAATATTGATTACAAGCCTATCGTTGCGGCTCACATCGAGAGCGGTGCTGATATTACTGCTGTTGCACACACAGGCGTTTACAGCTCTGATGATATAAAGACTTCAACTGTATTCAACGTTGACGCTGACAAGAACGTAACCTCTGTTCTTATCAATCCTGACATCAGCGGCACTTGCACAACGAGCCTTAATGTGTTCGTTATGTCAATGGATTTCCTTATTGAAACTGTTAATGACGCAATGGCTAGAGGAAATGTAAGCTTTGAGAGAAATATTCTTCAGGAGAAGTGCAGAGAGCTTAAGATAAAGATCTACGAGTACGATAACTATTTCAGCAAGCTCAACAGCCCTGAAAGCTACTTTAAGTCAAACATGGCTCTGCTTGAACCTGAGAATGCACGCAAGCTGTTCGTTCCAAAGCGTTCTATCTACACAAAGGTAAGCGACAACGCTCCTGTTAAGTACGATCTGGACAGCAAGGTATCAAATTCTCTTATTGCTGACGGCTGTATCATAGAGGGCGAGGTAGAGAACTCTGTACTGTTCAGAGGCGTTAAGGTAGGCAAGGGTGCAAAGGTCAAGAACTGTATCCTTATGCAGGGTACTGTTGTTGGTGACAATGCTGAGCTTAGCTATCTTATCACAGACAAGAACGTTTCTATCTGTGAAAACCATATCCTTACAAGCTCGCCACAGTATCCTATGTATGTAGGAAAGGGAGCTTCTGTATAAAAAGGTCGCAATGACTTAGGAAAGAGGGTTCGGATATGAACATACTTTATACTGCAAGTGAGGCTTTGCCTTTTATTGCTTCAGGTGGATTGGCTGATGTTGCAGGCTCACTGCCTGCGGCTATCAATGCCGAGGGTCACGATTGCAGAGTCGTGATACCTTATTACAGCTCTATCAGGCAGGAGCTTAAGGACAAGCTGACATATGTTACGAATTTCACTGTGCCGGTGGCATGGAGAAATCAATACTGCGGCGTTTTTACAGGCGTTGTGAACGGAGTGACTTATTATCTTTTGGATAATGAGTATTACTTCCAGAGAAACGGCTTGTATGGCTTTTATGATGATGCTGAGAGATTTATATTCTTCTCAAGGGCAGTTCTCGAACTGCTGAGATACATCGACTTTAAGCCAAATGTTATAAACGCCAATGACTGGCAGACGGCACTTGTTCCTGTTTATTATGATATTTTCTACCGCTATCAGCAGGGTTATGAGGATATCAAGACGGTATTTACCATACACAATATTCAGTATCAGGGACAGTATGGCTTAGAACTTATCAACGATATTATGGGCATTCCGCTTTATCATACGGATCTGCTTTCGTATGACGGTGATGTGAACTTTATGAAGGCTGCTATTGAAACGGCTGACAAGGTGACGACAGTTTCGCCAAGCTATGCTTGGGAGATACTTGATCCGTGGTATTCACATGGTCTTGACAGGGAGCTTGTTAACAAGCAATACAAGCTTTGCGGAATACTTAATGGTATAGATCAGAAGATCTATGATCCTGCAACTGATCCTGTTATTGCTAAGAATTATAGTTTGAATGACAAGACGGGCAAGGCTGTTTGCAAGCACGCTTTGCTCAGCGAGCTTGGCATGGCACATGGAAAAGAGCCTGTTATCGGTATCGTAACGAGATTTGTTTCACACAAGGGTCTTGACCTTATCAAGTATGTGTTTGAGGACATCATCAGGCTTGGCTGCAAGTTTGCTATTCTTGGTTCGGGCGAGAAGATATACGAGGACTTTTTCAGCGAAATGCATTATCGTTATCCTGACAGAGTGGGTCTGACCATTGGTTTTGTGCCTGAGCTGTCCAAGAAGATATACGCTGGTGCGGATATGTTCCTTATGCCGTCGCAGAGCGAGCCTTGCGGTTTGGCTCAGATGATCGCTCTGAGATATGGTACTATACCTATCGTAAGAGAGACAGGCGGTTTGAGAGACAGTATCCATGATGCAGGCGACAAGAATGGAAACGGCTTTACTTTCAAGTCCTACAACGCACATGATATGCTTGACGCTGTTGTTAGAGCCAGGGCATACTATGATGACAAGATGAAGTGGGGCAGGCTTGTGAACACTGCGCTCAAGCAGAATTTCAGTTGGACAAAGTCCGCCAAGGATTACATTGCACTTTACAACGACATTCACTAAACACCAATATCCGTTTATTTTGCCTGATAAACGGGAAAGACCGTCCCTTATCTTAGGGACGGTCTTTTTGCATTTATATAAGTGTACGATCAATTGTACATTTATTCAGGGATTTGTCAACAAACTGAAAGCGGACAGGTGTGTGCCTGTCCGCTTTGGTTTAATGCTGTTTTGTTCGCATTGCTTTCGCTTTTTCTTTCATTTTCTGACCCAAATAAGAGCCTATTTCCAACATTGCGGTGTATTTGTCGATACACACGATAACGTAAGATTCAGCGTATTTAGGGAATTTCAGGGTCAGCGGCCACATATGCTTGACTATCATATCCTCCTCACGCTTGCCTATCTCAAAATGCTGTTTCGCATTGTTGAGTGCGACCTTTGGGTGGGTCATTCCGTGAGGCATTTCGCCTTTTTTCTTCTCACGATCCCGCCAATCATAAAGAAACAGATCGTGAAGCAGACCTGCTCTTGCTGCGGATCTTGAATTTAGTCCCAATTTTCTGCAAACGAGATAGTTATAGTAGGATACATTGATGCAATGCTGATAGCAAGTCGTACTATAGTGATGACGAAAATTTTTCATTTCGTTTACAACATCGCTGTCAAGCAGGTCCTTTACAAACTCAAAATACTCCTTTGCTTCCTCGGAATTTTCAATGGAATATCTTGAACCGAAAGCCTTTGACATTTGCATGACCTCTTTTCGATAACTTATACGCAGGCGGCAATTTTGCTGCCCTTTTTACGGTTGGTGACTAATGTTTACCCCATAAGTTACCCCATTCAAGTTTGTTTTACCAAACTTACATTAACATTATAAACTTTTTTGTTCAAAATGTCAATAGGGAATGTATAACAATTTTATTACAAAAATATCGGGCTGTCTGTGTTAGCATGGCAGTCCGATAAAAAATTGGATATCAGTAGTATTTTTCGTCATAAAATTTGGGGATAAAATCTTTGGCAGCGGATGTGCGGCTTTGGACAAAACCCTCAAAACCGTATTTGTTCACGGAGTCAATGACGGTGTTATACTCGAAAGTTGATGTCTTACGGCAAAGCTCTTTGTAGTCAAAGGCTTTATACACGGGGGTGAACTGGCTCATAAGACTTATCATTATCTCGTCTTTGGCAAAATTTTTGCCTAGCCACTCCATAAGCTTTATGGAGTCTTTACGGTGGGTAGGGAGGACAAGGTGGCGGACTATTGTGCCGCTCTGCATTATGCCCTTTTCGTCAAAGGTTGGCTTGCCTGAAAGCTCCGCCATTTTATGTATTGAAGCAGCGGCGTTTTCAAAATAGTCTGCGGCTTTGGAATATTTATCCGAAAGTGTAGGATCAAAATATTTAAGGTCGGGTAGAAATATCTGCACATAGCCACGAAGAAGCTCCAGCGTTTGGGGCTTTTCATAACCGCCGCTGTTATAGACCACGGGGATAGTGAGCTTATCTTTACAGAGGTCGAGCGCTTTGATTATTTGCGGAACGAAATGGGTGGGATTGACGAGGTTTATGTTGTTTGCGCCCATTGATCGAAGCCGCAGAAAAGTGTCGGCAAGTTCTTGTTCGGTAAGCTCAAAGCCTTTGCTTTGAGCGGATATCTCGTAGTTCTGGCAGAAACAGCATTTCAGGCAGCAGCCTGAGAAAAACACTGTTCCTGAGCCTTCTGTGCCACTGATACAAGGTTCTTCCCACATATGAAGCTCGGCTCGGGCTATCCTTACTTTGGCAGTTTCACCGCAGAAACCTCTATGCTCGTATCTGTTCACTTTGCACTCTCTTGGGCAGAGGGTACAGCTTTTAAGGATATCGTTCATGCCGCTGTGTCAGCTCCGCTTATTTTGGTGTAGGAGTCAGAGGATAGGTCGCCTGATGAGTCTGTGTTTTCGTCAAGCGGGATATTGAACTGGAATGAATCTGTTATCAAATCGTCGTTCTGGAAGCAGGCTGTGAACGTGGTGCGCTTTGAATCGGCTGGGACAAGGAACTTGATCGTATAGGTCATATCGTCGTCGTAGTCGCTTTCACCGGGGAAGAAGTTGTTTGAGAAAAACGAATTATCGTTTTCGTCATAGGCGGTGTTGTAGGCAAAGGTGAATTTTACCTGTCTGTTGCTATCGCTGATATTAACATCAAGGTCGAGGTCTATTTCCCATACTGTGTCACCGCTTATAATACCGCCTGAAAGGGAGTTTCTTTCCTCATCGGTCAGGTCGCTTACTTTGCGTTCGGTGAGGGTATAGCCTTGATACTGAACGCTGTAGGTACCGTCCTCAGCGTCTTGCGCTACATAGAGGTTGGAATGGTCGGTGTAGTCATCTTCGGCTTCACTATAGGTATCGTCATAATCGTAGTCATAGTTATAGTCGTCATATTTGCTTGAAATTATTTTTGATGAGACAAAGCCTATGATAGTTGGGAGGATAGCCATAAGGATTATTATGACCACAACGGCGGTGGCACAGCCTTTGCCGCCATTCTTTTTGTTAGAGTGGTTTATGTTCGTGGCGTTGAAGCTATAGGAGCTGTTGTTTGGGCGGTTATAGCTTGTGCGCTGTTGGCTGTAGTTATTGAGGGCGGCAAGCTTTTCGGCTCTTGAATTTGAATAGCTTGGGGGAGGGGTCGGGTTTTTAGGTGGGGTATAGGTGCTTTGGAAATTCTCGTCCCTTGCTTCCTCTTTACGTTCCTCGGAAACGAAATCGTTCTTTTCTTCTTTGAAGGTGTCGTTTTCAGACTGACCGAACCAGCCGTCCTGCTCGTTATCGGCACGGAGATCATGAGAGTGCAGGTCACCTGAAAGGCTGTTACAGCTTATATCCTCGTCACGGGCTGTGAAGCACTCAGGACAAATTATCTCATCATCGCTTTTAAAGTGGTATCCGCAAATTCTGCATTTATTTCTGCTCAATTATTTCACCTCATTAATATACAAATTCCCAGCCCTGTTTTACAGGCTGACAAACGCACTTATAGCTCCAGCCTGACAGCTTTTCTGCGGCTGTTTGTGCGGAAGCGATATCGGGGAAAACTCCAAAAACGGCTGAGCCGCTTCCTGTCATAAGGGCGGAGAGAGCTCCGCTGTTTTTAAGCTCATGCACTGCATGAGTTATCTCCTCACGGTCGGCGGCATATTCCAGCACATTGAAAAGGTTTGAGCATATGCCGAAAAGCTTTCCGCCGCCGATATATCTCAGCAAGACATCCATATTACAGCGTTTTGGGTTTGAAATGCTGTCATACCTTTTGAAAGCTTCGGGGGTGGAGATACCCACGTCTGGTTTTATTATTACGAAAGCGCAGTCGGGTGAGGGCAGGTTGCTCATTATTTCGCCAACGCCCTGACAGAGCCTTGTGCCGCCTGTAATACAGAAAGGCACGTCTGCACCCAGAGCCACGCCTATGGAGCAGAGCTGTTCATCGGTGAGCCTTGTATCAAACATGAAGTCCAAGGCTCTAAGGGTAGCGGCGGCGTCTGCACTTCCTCCGCCCATGCCGGCTTGTGAGGGGAGGTTTTTCTCCACATTCACTGTTATTTTACAGCCGAAGTCAATATGGGTGAAGTCGGCAAAGGCATGGTAGGCTTTTGTGATGATATTATCCTCGCCTTTTGGAAAGCTGTCAAGTTTGCAGGTAAGCTCTATGCCCTCGCCCTCAGAGAGGGTGAAGTCCAGGAGGTCGAAGCAGGACACTGACTGCATGACAGTATTTAGCATATGGTAGCCGTCATCACGTTTACCAACGATATCCAATGCAAGATTTATTTTTCCGTAGGCTTTTATTTTTAAATTACTGCACGTTACCATTTTTGATATCCTCTAAAAATTCTCCGATACGTTTGATAGCCTCTCTCAGGTGGTTAAGGGAATAGGCGTAGGAGACACGCACATAGCCTTCTCCGCACTCGCCGAAAGCATCTCCCGGCACGACGGCTACCTTTTTGGTGTACACAAGCTTTTCGCAGAAGTCGGTGCTTGTCATGCCTGTGCTTTTGATACAAGGGAAAACATAGAATGCGCCTTGTGGTGCAAAGCATTTAAGACCAAGCTTATTGAAAGAATCCACCACAAAGCGACGGCGGATATTATACTCGTTACGCATGGCATCTATATCCTTCTGACAACTGTGCATGGCAACGATAGCGGCATACTGGCTGACAGTAGGGGAGGACATGATAGCATACTGATGAAGCTTGAGCATTTGGGACACTATCTCTTTTGGTCCGCCAAGGAAGCCAAGCCGCCAGCCTGTCATTGCAAAGCTTTTGGAAAAGCCGTTTATGACGATAGTACGCTCACGCATACCCTCTATTTCTGCGATAGAGCAATGCTTTCCTGAATATGTAAGCTCGGAATATATCTCGTCTGAGGCTATCATGATATTGGTATCTTTAAGCACCTTTGCGATAGCTTCAAGATCTTCACGGCGCATTATCGCACCTGTTGGGTTATTAGGATAGGGCAGGACAAGGAGCTTGGTTTTGTCGGTTATTTTTTCACGAAGCTCGTCTGCTGTAAGTCGGAACTCGTTTTCTTCCTTTGTTTCTATGACCACTGGAACGCCGCCGCATAGGGAGACGATAGGACGATAACAGACAAAGGACGGTTCGACTATAAGGACTTCATCACCGGGTTGGATAAGGCATCTTATGGTAAGGTCGATAGCTTCAGAGCCGCCAACAGTGACGATTATTTCCTTATTAGGATCATAGCTTGTGTGGATAGTACGCTGAAAATACTTGGCTATCTCTTCACGGAGTGCTATAAGTCCGGCGTTTGCAGTATAGCAGGTCTTGCCTTTTTCCAAAGTTGAGATAGCTTCCTGACGTATGAGCCACGGAGTTTTGAAGTCAGGCTCGCCAACGCCAAGGGAGATAACGCCCTCTAGCTGCTGTGCGATATCGAAAAATTTTCTGATACCTGAGGGCTTCATTTCCTTTATGGCAGGGCAAAGCACTTTATTATAATCTATCATGGGGAGATCAAACCTCTTTCGTCTTTATCATCTGTGCTTATCATGATGCCGTTGTCTTTATAGACCTTTAACACGAAGTGTGTGGCGGTGGACTGGACAGCGTCGATAGTTGCAAGTCTTTGGGAAACAAACTGTGAGATATCCCTGATGTTTGCACCGTTCACGGCAACGATTATATCATAAGCACCTGACATAAGGCGGACGGACTCCACCTGCTCATAGCTTGCGATCTGGTTTGCTATCTCGTCAAAGCCTGACTGTGACTGCGGGGTGACTTTAAGTTCTATAAGAGCGAAAACTGAATTAGGGTCATAGGCACTTTCGTCAACGATCGCGGAATAGCCCTTTATTACACCGTCTGCTTCAAGCTTGGCGATATCCGCTGCAACCTGCTCTTCTGTTTTATCAAGAAGAACGGCAAGCTCGCTGTTTGTGATACGGGCGTTGTTTTTCAGTAATTTTATAAGCTGATCCATAAATAAGCCTCCTTTAGGTTTATAAATATACATTATATATTATAACATATTATCTGTATGAACGCAAGTATTGTGATGTAAGAAATGAGTAATTTATCTGTCAGAATAGACAAAGGGGAGGACGAGAAAGCTTGTGGCGTGGGGTCGTGGTATAGCTGAGATGTTGTGGGGGTGGACGGGCGAACGTTGCTCGCCACCACAGATAAATTGCGGTCATGAGAAATTGTAGGGGCTGGAGTCCTGGACAGCCCATTTATCTTGGGTATTTATTTTATGAGCTGTACAGTTATTTGGACTGTGCAGCTTTTTATGTGTGAGGGGTGTGAAAATTGGGGCGGCGGTATTGAAATTATTATTTTGTTGTGATATAATTGTACTAACTAGAACTGTGTAAATTCAGGAAGGATCTTTATGAGTATAAACAGCAATGAGGGCAATGATTTTTGCAACAGATATAATGAGGTGCTGAAAAGCGATAAGAAAAAAATGATCGCTGTGGCTGCAGCTTGCACTATCGTTATGGGAGCAGGCTTTGGCGGATATTTATACTACGGCGCTTATTATGCTTCGGGCTGGCACACCCATGACGGCTCGACTTATTATATTGTCAAGGAGACGGGCGAAAAGGCGCTTGGCTATCAGATAATAGACAACACCTGCTATCTTTTTGACGACAAAGGAAACGCTATGGCTGACGGCTGGCATAAGTATCGTGGGGACACTTACTATGTCAAGGATGGCGTTGTTCAGCGTGGAAAAATGAAAATAAAGGGAGAGGAATACTATTTCTCTGAGGAGTCTGGCATTTTCAGGACGGGCCTTTGCGAGATAAACGGCGGTGAATACTATTTTGACGATCACGGCTTCCCTGACACGGGTTTTGACAGCGACGGCGGTTATTACTATGACGAGAGTGGCAAGCGTGTGACAGGCTGGGCAAAGATAAACAATGTTCAGTATTATTTTCTCAAGAGCGGTGAGATGGCTAAGGGCTTTGTTGAGATAGAGGGCAAGATATACTATTTTGATGATGACGACGGTCACATGGCCACAGGCTGGCAGGACATTGACGGAAAAAAGTATTATTTTTCTGAGAGCGGTGCTGTTCACAAGGGTTGGATGGAGCTTGAAAAGAAGTATTATTATTCTGATGAAGCTACAGGGGCTTGTGCTCAGGGCTTTGCGGAGATAGACGGTGAGAGCTATTATTTCAATGATAGCTGTGAAATGGTCAAGGGCTGGATAACAATTGACAAGAACAGATATCATTTTGCTGATGACGGTAAAATGACTAAGGGCTGGTATGAAGAACCGCCTGAGAAGTATTATTTCAAGGGCGACGGCTCGGCAGGCAAGGGCTTTACCAAGATCAAGGACAAGTATTATTACTTTGATAAGAAAAATCGCCTCCTCTCCGGCTGGAACGAGATAGGCGGAAATGTTTATTACTTCGGCAGAGGCGGTGTTGTGGCTGACGGCTGGGAGGATATTGACGAAGATACTTACTATTTTGACAAAACGACCCATGTGGCGGCAACAGGTTGGACAAATACGGATCAGTACACTGATGATGAGAAAAAGAAAATAAAAGAGTTCAAATCCAATGTTTCAAAGCTTGTGAAGTTTGAGAAGGGCGATTACAAAAAGGACGAGAAGCCTGACGAAAAAGAGACCCAAAAGCTTGAGGAGCTTGCGGACAAATTCGGCGAAAAGACATTCAATGCTTATGACAGAAAGGTTTATGAAAAGTTCGGCGGGGCGGTGTTCTATCAGTATTATTTCTACTCTGATCACACTCTTTGCACTGGATTTCATAAAATAAACGGCTATTACTTCTACTTTGATGAGGAAACCGGCAAGAAGGCTACGGGCTGGAAGACCATTGACGGAAAGAGATATTATTTTGGTCTGACAGGTGCGGCGGCTGTTGGCGAATTTGAGGAGGACGGGGACAAGAAATACACCTTCTCAAACGAGGGCGTGCTTGCAGACGGAATCGTTAAGATAGACGCTGAATGGAAGTTCAAGAAAGAGGACGGCTCTTGGGCTAAGTCGGAGTTTGTTACTTCAAAGGGAAAAATTTACTACATTGGTGAGGACGAGGCTGCACTTACAGGCTGGCACACTATTGAAGACAAGCTGTATCATTTTGACAATGACGGCAAGCTTTCAAAGGGGCTGTTCAGTGATGATTCAGGGCTTTACTACATTGACAAAAACGGCGCTCAGAAAGACAAGTGGGTAACAGCCGGTGACAAGACCTATTATTTTGACGGCGATGGCAAGGCAGTTTCAGGCTGGAGAGAAATAGACGGAACGGAGTTTTATTTTGACAGCGATCATGTTTTGCAGAATGAATGGACGACTATTGCAGGAAAGAAATATTTCTTGCAGAATGGTGTTGCGTTGAGAGGTCCTGTGTACATTGACGACAAGTATTACAACTTCGGTGAGGACGGATATCTAAAGTCCGGCTGGGTAAGCTGGCGTGGGCAGAAGTTCTACAACAACAAGAACGGCACTGTTGTGACAGGTTGGAAAAAGATAGGCGGAAAGCGATATTATTTCAATGATTATGGAATGATGCTCATAAACACTACTGTTGACGGTTATAACATTGACAATGACGGAGTTGCGCATAAGGCAAAATAGCAATAAAAAGGACTGCTGTGGTTTAAGACAGCAGTCCTTTTGGTTTTGTATCAAATTTTTTCAAGCAGGCAGACCGCTGTGGCGGATATGCCTAGTTCCTCGCCTGTGAAGCCTAGTTTTTCTTCGGTGGTGGCTTTAACTGATATCTGTGAAATATCGCAGCCGCAGGCTTCTGCTATACGCTCCCGCATGGAGATGATATATGGGGCAAGCTTCGGCTTCTGTGCGCAGATGGTGGAGTCTATATTGCCTATTTTCCAGCCTTTTTCGGCCATAACGCTTATGACTTTTTCCATGAGCTTCATACTGTCTGCACCCTCATAGTCGGGGTCGTTATCGGGGAAAAGCTTGCCGATATCGCCCAGTGCCAATGCACCAAGTATGGAATCCATTATGGCATGGGCAAGGACGTCTGCATCGGAATGTCCTAAAAGTCCTTTTTCATATGGTATATCCACGCCGCCGAGAATGAGCTTTCTGCCCTCGGTCAGTCTGTGGACGTCATAGCCGTGTCCTATACGCATTTTTGTTCCTCCTGTCCTAAAAATCGTACTGTTATATTTCCTCGTAGTTACCTAAAAATTTGAAATATGAAAGCTCTGAATTAAGCTCGCTCATGAGCTTTGCCACGTCAGGAGAGGTTATTGCTCCCTCAAAATCAAGATAGAAAACAACGTCAAAATCGGTGTTTGCGATAGGGCGGCTCTCTATCATGGAAAGGTTAAGACCTGCCACGGAGAATTTGGTGAGAAGTCTGTAAAGTGCAGATGAGGTATGTGGCAGTGCCAAGGACACTGACACGATGTCAGCATTTTCCGAGCAGAGAGTCTCCTTTGAAATGAGAATAAATTTTGTGTAATTCTCGGCGGCGTTGGCTATATTATGCCTGAGTATCTCAAGATCGTTCTGCTGTGCGCAGGCTTCTGAGCAGATAGCCGCATACGGTTCATTGCTTTCTTTTATGTAGCACGCCGCAAGGGCAGTATTTGCGTATTTATGGCTTTTAAGTCCGTTCTGAGAAAGAAACTCAGAACACTGGCTGAGCGCCTGCTCGTGGGAATAGACTATTTTGATATCCTCAAAGCGTGTGCCTTTTTTTACGGCAAGGCAGTGGGAGATCTTTACCTTAGTTGCTGCGCATATCTTGAAGTCATGCTTTTTCATAAGCTCGTAGGTCTGACCAACTGAGCCTGCGGTGGAATTTGCTATGGGAAGTATGCCGAAATCCGCTGAGCCGTTTTCAACTGATGAAAAAACGTCCTCAAAATCTTCAAAGAACATTGGCTCAAAGTCGCTGAATATCTGCTTGCAGGCTATATGTGAATATGAGCCCACTGTACCTGGGACGGCGACGGTCTTATGACCTGTTAAGTCTAACTTTTTGTACCCTATCTTATCTGAGTCTGCAAAAAACTCCTGATACTGACGGCACTTTGAAATATCCATGATGTTTTGGAAGAACACTCTTGACGCACTTTCCAAGCCCTTTGGTGAGCTTTCTGTTACATGGTCAAGTATCTCGTTTTCACGCTTGCTCTGAAAAACAGGCATATTGTTTGCTATCTTATACTCAGCCACCTTGAAGCTTATCTGCATACGCTTATTGAAAAGCTCCTGAAGCTGGCTGTCTATATCGTTTATTTCATTTCTTAATTCCTGAAGATCCATTTTTACGCTCCTTAACAGACAGAATGATATTATTTTACCATATTTTCTGCCTTTATTCAAGAACTATTTTGTTAATTAAGGCTTTATCAAGCTGAGAAAACGGGATAACGGGCAGAGGGGTGATATCGGTCTGGGTGAGTATTTTTTCAAGCCAAACCATATGATAGCACTTGTTGAACTTAAAGGCACATCTATGGAACGTACCTATTATAGTATAGCCCATTTTTTCATGGAACTTTACGCTGTCAAAGGTGAGATACTCGTCTTCTTTTTCGGGATAGGCGACGCAGGCATAGAGGTTTGTTATATGCTGTGCCGCAAGGAGCTTTTCAAGGGCGGAGTAGAGTTTTGCACCTATGCCTTTGCGGTGAAGCCCTTTTTTTACATAAACTGTGACTTCGACCGACCAATCATAGGCGGCTCTGTTTTTGAAAACGCCTGCATAGGCATAGCCTGCTATTTTGCCGTTTTCTACTGCGGCTATGTAGGGATAATTTGCGGATATACTGCGGATCCGGTCGGAAAACTCCTCCACAGAGGGGACGTCATACTCGAATGTTATGGCGGTGTTTTCAACATAGGGACGGTATATTTCAAGAAGCTCGTGAGCGTCCTTCTCGGTAACTGTTCTTATTATCATGGCGTTCTCCTTATAGTACCATTAATACTGTGCCTGCAGTGATAAGCACCGCACCTATGGCTGATCTTACTGTGAAGTCCTCATGGAGAAATATCACTGCAAGGATAAGGGTGATGACAACGCTGAGCTTGTCTATGGGGGCGACCTTTGAAACGCTGCCCATTTGGATAGCCTTATAATAGCATAGCCACGAAGCACCTGTTGCAAGTCCTGAAAGGATAAGAAATACCCAGCTTTTTCTGCCTATAGAGCCTATGCCGCTTTGTGTGTGGGTGATGAACACCATGAGCCATGCCATAGCAAGCACAACGCAGGTACGCAGTGCGGTGGCAAGATTTGAGTTTACTCCTTCAATGCCGACCTTTGCAAGGACAGAGGTGAGCGCTGCGAAAACAGCGGAGAGAAGCGCAAACACGAACCACATAATACCACTTTCTTTCGTGAAAAATTGTTTGCTCATGCTTTATTATAGCACCTAAAGGTGCTTTTTGCAATAGAATGAGCGGCAGGACGTGATATTTTACATCAGACCTGCCACTAATGCTTAGTTATTTGCGACAAATATTTTTATTGTTCGTGATAGTGCTGTTACCTGCTGAGGGGTACTGAATGCAGAGGGTGAGAAACGCACTGTGCCTTGCTCTATTGTGCCGAGGGTGGTATGGGTGACGGCGGCACACTGAAGTCCTCCACGGAGGGCGAAGCCTTTTTCGCTGAGATAGGAGGCGATCTCAGCGGAAGGGATATCATCGATGTTAAATGAAAGTATGGGGACTTTCTTTTGGTCTGTTTCATAGAACTTTATTTTGTCTATGTCTGAAAGCTGTTCGTAGAGCTGTCTGCAGAGCTTTTCTTCGTGGGCTTTTATTACGGCAGGAGTCCTTTGGCGGACGAATTTAAGTCCTTCTCCAAGACCGATTATGCCCACTGTGTTAATGGTGCCGCTTTCAAGCTTTTCGGGGAGGAAAGGAGTCTGTTCAAGCAGGGCGGAGGTCGCACCTGTGCCACCCTCGATTATGGTAGACAGAGAATACTCGCCGTCTGAGATAAGAAGCCCTGTGCCCGTTGGTCCGTAGAGGGCTTTGTGACCTGCGGTGCAGAGAAAGTTGAAGCCGTCTGAGAGAGAAAGCTCCAAAAGCCCGCAGGCTTGTGCGCCGTCGGCTATAAAGCATATGCCGTGGGCTTTGCAGAGGGCGGCTAATTCACGGTATGGCATGAGCCTGCCTGTGACGTTTGAAGCCACTGTACAGCAGATACACTTAGTTTCGGGGGTTATAAGGCGGCGGAAGTTTTCTACTGTTTCGCTGTCTGTTTCCCCTATTCGGGCAATAGAATATTTCACGCCTCTTGTTTTTGAAAGGGCATAGACGGGTCTTGCTACTGCGTTATGCTCGTGGTCTGAGATTATCATATGGCCGCCGTACTGCATGACACCTTTTATCGCCATGTTAAGGGCATGGGTACAGTTGGCGGTGAAAGCCACGTTCTCGGTCTGTGCTCCAAACATTTCTGCCGCCTGCTGTCTGACGGTGAATATCTTTTCAGACACTCGCATGGAAAGCTTGTGACCGCTTCTGCCCGGGTTGCCACCATAGCGTTCTACTGCCTGAGCGACGGCTTTTGCTACGGCAGGGGGCTTGGGGTAGGTGGTGGCTGAGTTATCAAAGTTTATTATGCTTCGGGTGTTTATTTTTCTCACCTCTTTTGCTCGAATATCACGTTTCTGAATGGTATGCGCTCTTTTTCAAGTATGGCGGTTATTTCTTCCGGGGGTGCGGTGACGGCTATGGAGTAGCCGCAGCCTGTGCCAAGGTCCTTCGGGGTGCGCTGTATTTCGCAGTAGTATTTTAAACTGTTCAGCAAGTTTTTTGCTTTCATTGCATAGGTTATGGAAGTCATGGCTATAAGACTCTTTTTCATTTTTGTTGCTCCTTTATGCTGTACTTGTCCGTATACGCTTTTACGAATACACTTCAGTATATGCCGTTCACTGTTTGAGGGTGAACGTTGAAAGTTTTGTGAAAGGTAGGTGAAATTTGATAAAAGTTAATAGTCAGTTTAAATTTCGGGTGTACTATTTATAATATAAAAAAGAAAAGAGGTAAAAGCTTATGAACGGATTTATGTATAAGGTAGCGAGATTTTTTCAGGGCAGATATGGTATAGACAAGCTTTTTTACGGCATTTGCGGTGTGGCTGTGGTGCTTAGTGCGGCGAATTTGTTTGTAAGGTCGCTTATTTTACAGCTTATGGTATACGCTGTGCTGGTGCTGGCGGTGGTGAGGGCGATGTCGAGAAACTGCCAGAAGCGATACGAGGAGAACATGAAGTTTGAGAGGGCTTTCAGGGGAATTGGCAGGAAATTTTCATTCTGGAAGAGAAAGTTTGCTGACAGAAAGACCCATGTTTATATAAAGTGCGGTGTATGCAAAAAGACGTTAAGGCTTCCAAAGGTAAAGGGTGAACATACTGTGAAATGCCCTAACTGTGCAAATAAGTTCAAGGTGAAGATCTGACCTGTTGCGGAATTTGCGGAAATGTGCTATACTATATAATATAGTATGATACTGTAGGGGCGCGAGGACAATGAGAATGGGCTGTCGAGGACGCCAGCCCCTACGGAAGTGTGTCAGGTACGATTTTTTTGCGAAAAGGGAGCGGCAGGAATGCAAAAGGTAAATTATCAGAAAATGCTGGAGGGCATTATAAAAAAACACGAGGAAAAGGGCGAAGTGCCTACTTTGCTTTTGCATAGCTGTTGTGCGCCGTGTTCGTCTTATGTGCTTGAATATCTGTCGCAGTATTTTAAGATAACTGTGTTTTACTACAATCCGAACATTTATCCCCGTGAGGAGTACGATAAGCGTGTGGCGGAGCTTCAAAGGCTTATTGCACAAATGCCTATGAAAAATCCTGTTACGTTCGTGGAGCGTGGGTATGACGAGGGCGAGTTTTTTCAGGCTGTTAAGGGCTTTGAGGATATACCTGAGGGCGGAGAGCGGTGCTTTCGCTGTTACAGGCTGAGGCTTGAGAGGACGGCACGGCTTGCAAAGGAACTTGGTGCGGATTATTTCACCACAACGCTGTCTATTTCACCATACAAGAATGCTCAGAAGCTCAACGAGATATCGGAGGAGCTTGGGGAGATATATGATGTAAAGGCACTTCCTGCGGATTTCAAGAAGCGTGAGGGCTACAAGCGTTCCGTTCAGCTTTCAGCAGAATACGGGCTTTACAGGCAGGATTACTGCGGCTGTATCTTCTCAAAAAGAGAGCGTGAAAGGCTGGATACGATTACAACAAAATCTGAATAAATATAAAAATATTAACATTGCATAGAATGCTTGTACATATTATGATAACATATTTGGCTATATATAGCAAAAATAATATGCAAATTTGTGAAAAATGGCTAAAGATATGTGGTTAATTTGTGAAAAACGTTTATTGAAATACTTGTAAATGTGTGTTACAATATAGGCAAGATGTATGTTGAGGAGATATCGCTCAATATGTATCTAAAAATTATTAACAAAGATGGAGGAAAAACAAATGAAAATCTCTAAGATTCTCGCTGGTATGTCAGCTGCTGCTCTTGCTGCATCAATGATGTCACTCGCAGCATTTGCTGATGAAACAGCTACTGTTAAGGCAGACCTCACTGGAGGTACTGTTTCTCTCATTGATGAGAAGGACGATGACGGTGTTGTTACAAAGACAGGTGTTCTTACAGGAACAAACGTTAAGCTTTCAGATGTTTGCGGTATTGATGTTAATGTAACAGTTGGTGCAGACTCAGCTGCAAAGATCGAGGCTGGAGACTGGATAGGCGGTGGACTTGGTTACAACTCTGAGTCAACTGGTTGGGCTTCAAAAGAGTGGTCATTCCAGGAGGGTGCTAAGGACGTAACAGGCGTTAAGGCTGCTGACGGTTCTTATGATTTTGTTCTGAAGGGAACAGATCCTGTATTTGCTGATACAGATACATATGCTCAGGTATGGCTCCAGAACTGGTCTACAAAGGACTTCACATTCAATGCGTTCACACTTCTTGACAAGGACGGCAATCCTATCCTTGTTGTAGAGTCTGACAAGGCACAGGGCGGAAACACTGTTGACCTTAGCGAATACAAGAAGCAGACTGAGGTTACACTTAACGGTGAGGGTAAGTCTACATCTGACGGTAATAAGGTAAGAATCAACATTAAGCACCCATGGTGTGACGATGCACACAAGGCTGATTTCAACCTTGTTGATGATTGGAGCGTATTTGCAGGTGCTGACGCTATTGCTGTTACAGTTGATATCTCAAATGTAACTGACGCTTTCACAGCTTATCCATGCTTCACAAATGGTATTGAGAACGGTATTGGTTATTGGGAAGCTTCTGATAACAATCCTGCTGTTACAGTAAACGCTGACGGCACATACACATTTATCGTTAAGTTCCCTGCAGCTCTTGAAATGGACGCAAATAATATGTTCTTTGACATTGCTACAGACCTCGCTGGTACAGACGGCGAAGATCCTGCTGTTAAGATGGCTGTTAAGAACGTTGTAGTTCTCAACAAGAGTGACGCTGAGCCAACAGATCCTTCTGAGTCAACAGCTGATTCAACAGATTCTGACGAGTCAAAGGTTATTCTTACAGATTCTTCAGACTCTAAGACTAACTCTGCTGCTACATCTTCTAAGGCTGCTAACAACGCATCTAATACAAACCCAAGCACAGGTGCTGCTGCTCTTGCTGCTGTAGGTGTTGCACTTGCTGGTGCTGCTGTAGTTGCTACTAAGAAGAGAAAGTAATCTGTAATTCAGATAATTCTTACTTAGAATAATTAAAGACCTGTCTTTCGGGACGGGTCTTTTTTTGTTGCTTTTTTATCGAGGTAGTGGTATAATTGATCTATAAACTGCGGAGGTGTTTTTATGCGTATAGTTTTTGATGATATTAAAGAGAGCCTTGCACCGAATTTCAAGGGCGGCGAGAAAAGCTTTGCAAGCAGGGCTTTTTCTGACGGCAAGAACAAGATGATGAAAGGCAGGCTTGTGCCGGGGGCTTCTATCGGTCTGCACAGACATGAGGGCAACTGCGAGATGATATATGTTCTTGAGGGCAGCGGCAAAATGCTTTATGACGGCGGTGAGGAAAGACTGTCGGCAGGAGATTTCCATTACTGCCCCGACGGTCATGAGCATAGCTTTATCAATGACGGCGACAGCGACCTTGTGTTTATTGCAGTTGTGCCAGCTCAGTAGATTTTTGCAGCTTTGTATCTGTGAAATAGTGGGTCAAAATGGCTCTGTAGTCTGAGCCTTTTTCTGCCATGGCGTTTGCACCGTACTGGCTCATTCCTACGAGGTGTCCGAAGCCGTGAGAGGTGAAAGTGAATTTTGTATTGGCAAAGGTAAACTCGAAACATGGCGAGGAAATATCAAGGATATCGCAGAATGTGTTGGGCTGGATATCATAGCCACAGACGGTCAGGTTCGTTACATAGCCTATGCCGTCTGTTTTTGTTTTGAGCCAACTATCAGCATTGGCGAGGGGAGTAAAATTAATATCGGGGAAGCGGTCAAGAAGCTTGTCTTGAAATTCCTTGGCGGTGAGTGTCTGGGTGCATTCTGTGGCGGCAAGGTCTTTGTCAGCGGAGCTGTCTACTGACAGAAGATATGGGATATCCTCTCCCCATGCGTTTTTGGCGGATTGGGTATGACCATTTGAAGCAGCGTGAAAGGCGACGATTATCGGTTCGCCTTCATAGGTGAGGATATCGTTCTTGACGGAATTGACGGCAGATCTAACTTTTTTGTAGGCTTTTTCATAGTCGTTGCCGTAATATTCTTTGGCGGCTTTCAGGGTGAAAAAGCTTTGGTAGAGGGTGCTGTCATCGCTGATGAGTGCGCCTTTTAAGGCGGGAGTAGGCGACTGGGCTTCGGAGAGCTGTCGGCGGCATATGTAGGTATGGGCGAGGACGGCTTGCGCTTTCAGGGCTTCTTCGTCAAAGTCCGCAGGCATTTGTGCAAGCACTGAGCCTATCATATATTCTTCAAGGGTGAAGTCTTCGGTCTTGCCGCTTTCGGTGAAATATACGGCTATTTTTTCTTTTTCTGAAAATGCAGGTTTCGATTCGGACTCGTTTGGGCGAAGAAATACTATGGTCGGTATTATTGTAAGGATAACAGCAAATACTGCCATTATCTGTATCAGGTCTTTCATATGGTTTGTCCTTTCTTTTTTGGGGTACTATATTATATTCATGCAGTGGAGCAAATATTCATACAGGGTGAATTTTTGTACTGCAAATTTTTAAATGGCGGAGATATGCGGTTTTGATTTGACAGGTTATCTTAATACTTGACAAAAATCTGAAAAAGGTGTATAATATAACTTATATTTATAATATACTTGAAAGCGAGATGATCTATTCAATGATAAATAATGCAGCAAGGTCGCTTTTATGCGAACAGTTTATAGCAAACAATACTATTGACCCTAAGCTTTATGACAGATATGTGGTAAAAAGAGGACTTAGAAACTCTGACGGTACAGGTGTTATGGCTGGTCTTACTAATATCTGTAACGTACACGGATATGTGGTAAACGAGGGTGAGAAATCTCCTATTCAAGGTCAGCTTATCTTCCGTGGATACAACATCAATGATCTGGTGTCCAACGCTCAGAAGGAGAACCGTTTTGGTTATGAGGAGATAGTTTATCTTCTTCTTATGGGCGATCTGCCTAACAGGGAGGAGCTTACTGCGTTCAAGGGAATGATGGCTGAAAACAGACCTCTCCCTGACAACTTCTTTGAGGACATGATACTTAAAGCTCCGTCAAAGAACATCATGAATAAAATGGCGAGAGCAATTCTGGCTCTTTACTCTTATGACGATAACCCTGAGAATCGTTCTCCTGAGTATGAAATGGCTACGGCTATCTCTATAATCTCCAAATTGCCTAACATCATGGTTTCGGCTTATCAGGTAAAGAAACGCTGTTATGACGGTGAAAGCTTGTTCATGCACCCTCTGATACCTACACATTCTACTGCGGAGATGATACTGTCGGCACTGCGTCCGGACAGACAGTTCACTGAGGAAGAGGCTAAGATACTTGACCTTATGCTTATGCTCCACGCTGAGCATGGCGGAGGAAATAACTCGACTTTTGCCTGCCGTGTGCTTACATCTTCCGGAACGGATCCTTATTCTGCATACTCTGCGGCTATCGGTTCACTGAAAGGTCCACGTCATGGTGGCGCTAACCTTAAGGTGGCGGCAATGCACCAGTGCATAAAGGACAACGTTCAGAACTGGGAGGACGAGGGCGAGATCGCTGATTTCCTTACAAAGATACTCAACAAGGAAGCTTTTGACCACACAGGTCTTGTTTATGGCATGGGTCACGCTGTTTACACATTGTCTGACCCTAGAGCTGTCATACTCAGAGAGAATGCCAAGAAAATGGCCGAGAACACTGAGTTTGAGAGAGAATACAAGCTTCTTGAAGCGGTGGAAAGACTTACTCCTGAGCTGTTCAAGAAGATCAAGGGCAGTGACAAGGCGATGTGCGCTAACGTTGATATGTACTCGGGCTTTGTTTACAGCATGCTGGGTATTCCTGAGGATCTTTACACACCTATGTTCGCTGTTTCAAGAATGGCAGGCTGGTGCGCACACAGATTTGAAGAGCTTGTAACAGGAAAGAGGATAATCCGTCCTGCATACAAGGCTATCTCAGGTGAGAAGAAGTATATCCCATTGGACGAAAGATAAGCAAAATAATTTTTACCTGTTCCTAATGGACGGAAAAGGCTTGAAATATTTTTGCGTATATGATATAATAGAATCGGGTATATGCCCGGTTCTATTTTTTTGTTTGGTGTATCAGGAGGGATCGCTTGAAAAATCTTAAATTGGCTGCTGTTTGTCTTTCTTGTCTTACTATGACAGGCTGTTCGGCACTGAATTTTTCTGTTGAGGGACTTATAAACGCCCCGAAGCTTACCTCTGAGCAAAGCGAGATACATCAGGCGCTTATCGAGAGCGTGGGCAGCAATATAACTCTGAAATATCCTAAAAACGGTGAATATCGCTCGGCTTATGTTATCGCAAATATCGACGATGAGCCTACGGACGAGGCTATGGTCTTCTATGAGTACACTTCAAACGGATCTGAGGAGGACGGTTTGAGGGTGAACATTCTCGACAAGGACGAGAAGGGCAAGTGGTATTCTGTGAAAGAGCTTGCAGGCGCAGGCACGGACATAGATCAGGTCATTATCTCGCCTATGGGTAGCAATAACCAGACGGACGTTTTTGTGGGATATCAAAATCTTACTAATGATGAAAAGACTATGGAGATATACAGCTATACCGACGGAGATTTCAAGCGTGTGGCGCTTGATACTTATTCGGTGCTGGAGCCTTTGGATATAAACAATGATGGTTATATAGAGCTTATCACCATTCAGAGAAGCACCAATAATGATACAGGTGCGGTGACGGCAAAGGCTTCTATGCTCAACATGAAAAACAATGAGATAACCCGCGGCGAGAACGTTGATATGTGCGATAATGTGACTTCTTATGTGTCATCAAAGACGGGAATGCTTGACAGCGGCAGGCGTGCTATTTTTATTGACGGACTGACTGCTGACGGAAAATTGCAGACGGAGATAATATACTACAGATATTCGGGACTTCAAAATCCTATGCAGCTTAGAAGCGAAAAGCTCCTGCCTTTATGCACAAGACCAGCGGGATACTACAGTGAGGACATGGACGGCGACGGTGATGTGGAGATACCGTCAACTTCGCCTATGGTGGGTTATGAAAACGCTGTGGCAGACGAAATGCTCTATATGACTACATGGAGCGTTTACGAGGATTTTTATGATCTGAAAACAAAATACACAGGCTATTATGCCATATCTGACGGATATTTTGTAACGTTCCCAAAACGCTGGAACAGTTCTGTTACGGTGAAAAAGGACAGCGACACAAACGAGCTTGTTTTCTATAAATACACAGGAGATATAAACGAGAGCAACGAGGAGATAATGCGTATCGCTGTGTCTTCAAAGAATGATTCGGAGGATTATATCTCTGACGGATATGAGCTTATCGACAGCAAGGGTCAGCTTGATTATTTTGTGAAGCTTCCTCTTGACAGGCGTGAAAAGCTAATACCGACTATTGACGAAATTCAGAATAATTTTTACATAATAAACTGATCTTGGAGAGGAGTAAATGTAATGAAAAGAGTTTTGGTTTGCGAGGACGAAGATTCAATTAGAGAATTTGTGGTCATAAACCTTGTAAGAAGCGGTTACGAGGTAGTTGACGTAAACTGCGGTGAGGACGCTCTCAAAGCCTATGACGAAAAGGACGGCGGTTTTGACGTTGCTCTGCTTGATATTATGATGCCCGGCATCGACGGAATGCAGGTGTGCAAGAAGATAAGAGAGAAAAGCAACACTATCGGCATTATCATGCTTTCGGCAAAATCACAGGAAATGGATAAGATATCATGCCTTATGAGCGGTGCTGACGATTATATCACAAAGCCGTTCTCTATTTCTGAGCTTATTGCAAGAGTTGACGCTGTTTGCAGGCGTGTAAATCGTTCAGGCTCTAAGCCTGAGGAGGCTTCACAGATAGTTTCAGGTCCATTTACCCTTAATCTTAAGAGCAGAACTGTTTTCAAGAACGGTGAGCAGATAGACCTTACACAGGTGGAGTATCAGATAATGGAGTATTTCTTCAAAAATCAGAATACTGCACTTGACCGTTCAAGTATACTCAATCACATATGGGGAGAGAGCTATTACGGCGACGATAAGATAGTGGACGTGAATATCAGAAGAATAAGAATGAAGATAGAGGACGAGCCTTCTAATCCTAAGTATATCCTTACTATATGGGGCTTTGGCTACAAGTGGGCAGGCGGCTCTAACTGAGCTGTGAAAACATGATGAACGGAGTTTTTATCAGTTGAGCGGAAAAAAAAGAAAAAGCGGCAGACTAAGTATCACACAGCACTGGCTGAGGAACAACCTCGGGGTGGTCGTGGGAATACTTGTGGTGCTTGAAATACTGCTTATCGTGGTGGTGAGAAATTATTACTACAGCTCCACAAGGCAGTATCTTACATCTAAAATGAAGATAGTCACCACGGCGGTAGTGAACGCTTCAGGTGACGAGCAGACTAACTATAATTCTCAGATACGCTCCCTTGTGGAAAGCTATGACGAGAAAGACAAGATAGAGCTTATGGCTATCAAGACCGACGGTGAGGTCGATGTTACATCATCAGGCTTCTCTCCCTCGGAGAATGACAACATGACCGATTATGAGGACGCAAAGAAGTCCGACACGGGAATAGGCACACAGATATATGAGCTGTCAACAGGGGAAAAGGTCATGGCGATAACGTCGGTCATATCTCCGAAGGGAAGCGAATATGAAGCACTGAGAATGTTGTCTTCCATGAAAAATATCAACCATCAGATCTTTATTATGTCTATGATAATCACGGCCATCGTTGTGGCTGTCATAATGCTCATGTTTTTCTCGGGAATGTTTTTTATCAAATCTATTGTTTTGCCTATAAGAAGCATAAACAGCATAACAAGGCGGTATGCTACGGGAGATTTCAGCGAACGTCTTGAAAAGAAACGAAATGACGAGCTTGGCGAGCTTTGCGACTCTATCAACTACATGGCGCAGGAGCTTTCTAATACGGAACAGATGAAGAATGAGTTCATATCTTCTGTATCCCATGAGCTGAGAACTCCGCTTACCGCTATAAGGGGCTGGACGGAAACTGTTACCAGTATGTATGAGGACAAGGAAACCTTCAAGAAGGGTATGAGGGTCATCACAAGTGAGACGGAGAGGCTTTCGCAAATGGTTGAGGAGCTTCTTGACTTTTCGAGGATACAGGACAACAGACTCACGCTTATTATGGATACAATAGATATTCTTGCGGAGCTTGGGGAAACTGTGCTTATCTATCAGGAGAGAGCCAAGGCGCTTGGTATAACACTCAATTACTACGAGCCGAAAATGCTGCCGTTTGTTTACGGCGACAAGAACAGGCTTCGTCAGGTATTCATAAATATTGTGGACAACGCTATCAAATACTCCAACAAGGGCGACACTGTATCGGTGGAGGCTTATGAGGAGGACAATGAGGTATGTATTTCCATTTCCGACACCGGTATGGGAATATCAAAGGATGACCTGCCAAAGGTCAAGACGAAATTCTTTAAGGCAAACCACACAAGACGTGGTTCGGGAATAGGTCTTGCGGTGGCAGACGAGATCATTCAGCGGCATGGCGGTACGCTGGAGATAAACAGTGAGCAGGGAGTAGGTACAACAGTGATGATAACGCTCCCTTGTATCGAGCAGAAGAAAAAGCCTGACAACCAGGCAACTGTAGACGTGGAGCTTATTTCTTCTGAGCCTATCGAAAACAACGACAACGTGCAGTAGACGCACACACCGCCTTGAAAGGAAAGAAAATGAGCAGTAAAGCACAAAGCAAGGAAAAATTCAAGTCAAAGATCGGCGGACAGGCTGTTATCGAGGGCGTTATGATGCGTGGCATCCACAAGGCGGCTATGGCTTGCCGCCTGCCTGACGGCACCATAGACCTGGAGGAGTGGGCGATAAAAGGCGGAAAAGATACGCCTTGGTACAGGAAAACGCCTTTTGTGAGGGGTATTTTCAGCTTCCTTACTTCTCTTATAGACGGTTACAAGTGCCTTACAAGGTCGGCTGAGAAGCAGATGACGGAGGAAGATGAGGAGGAGCAGACCAAGTTTGAACAGTGGCTGGACGATAAGCTGGGGGACAAGCTCGGTCCTATCATCACGGCGATATCTATGGTGCTGGGTGTGGGTCTGGCGATATTGCTGTTTATGTATCTGCCGTCGCTGGTGTCTAAATTCATAAGCAAGTTCATTGACCTGTCGGCTTTTGGAAAGAATCTTATCGAGGGTATTTTGAAGATAGCTATTTTCATTGGCTACACGGCTTTGACTGCTCTTACTAAGGATATCAGGCGTACATATGAATATCACGGTGCTGAACACAAGACTATCGCTTGCTATGAGCATGAAGAAGAGCTGACGGTTGAGAATGTGAAGAAATACACACGTTTTCACCCACGCTGTGGAACGAGCTTTATTTTCCTTGTGCTGTTCATAAGCATTTTTGTAAACACAATATTCAGAGTATCATGGGCAAGCATTTTGCTGAGAGTTGTTATAAAGATAGCGCTTCTGCCTATCGTTACGGGTATTGCTTACGAGCTTATAAGGCTTGCGGGAAAATATGACAATATTTTCACTAAGATAATCTCTGCACCGGGTCTGTGGATACAGAGGATAACTACAAGCGAGCCTGATGAAAGTCAGATAGAATGTGCTATAGCGGCACTGAAAGCTTGTATACCTGAAAATAAGGAAGATGACAAATGGTAAAAAAGGAACTGTTTGATAAATGTGTGGGACTGCTTGAAGAAAGCGGTCTTGGTGAGAACGCTGCTTGCGAGGTCACATGGGTGTTTGAAGATGTGGCTGAGGGGGAGGATATCACTCCTGAGCAGGAAAAGCGTATAAGCGACATTGTCACACGTCGCTGTGAGGGCTATCCTTTGCAGTATCTCCTTGGACAGTGGGAGTTTTATGGTCTGCCTTTCAAGGTGGGCGAGGGCGTACTGATACCACGTCAGGACACGGAAACTATTGTTGACACGGCTTTGAAGATGTTTGCAGACAAGAAGGATATCACTGTTATAGACCTTTGTTCAGGCTCGGGGTGCATTGGTATCACCCTTGAAAGGAAGCTTGACTGCGGTCGGGCAGTGTGTGTGGAAAAGTCTGAAAAGGCGGCAGAGTATCTCCGTGAGAATATAAGTCTGAACGGCTCGGGGGCTGAGATAGTCATGGGCGACGTTACAGACGAAAAGCTTGTGGAGGATATGCCTGAGGCTGACCTTATAGTGTGCAATCCCCCTTATCTCACAACAGAGGACATGGACGCTTTACAGCGTGAGGTCACTTTTGAGCCTGCGGAAGCTCTTTTCGGCGGTGAGGACGGCTTGGACTTCTATCGTGAGATAGTTCGCAAATGGAAGAAAAAGCTTAAAAGCGGCGGCGTTATGCTCTTTGAGATCGGTATCGGTCAGGAGGACGAAGTAATGCGGCTGATGATACAGCACGGCTTTAAGAATGTGAGATGCAGGAAAGACTTGTGCGGTGTTTACCGCTGTGTTTCGGGCATTTATGAGAAATAGTACGAAAATTTGTACAGATAGATAAATTGCGGTTACTGTACAGACAAACGGACAGTTAGTGTGATATGATATAGATACGGATAAAACACCGATAAGATAGGGAGGTCATATAAAATGGCGATAGACAAGAAGAAAAAAGAAGCCGTTAAGACGGTAGTAAAAATAACAGACGCAGAGGAAAAGAAAAAGGCTCTTGACACAGCGATAGCATATATTGAAAAGCAGTTCGGCAAGGGTGCGATCATGAAGCTTGGCGAGGCTAAGGCTATGGATATCGAGGCTATACCGACAGGCTCAATGACCCTTGATATGGCGCTTGGCATAGGCGGAGTGCCGAGAGGAAGAATTATCGAGATATACGGACCTGAGTCATCAGGTAAGACAACGGTCGCACTTCATGTTATCGCAGAAACGCAGAAAATGGGCGGCGAGGTAGCTTTTATCGACGTTGAGCATGCTCTTGACCCTGTTTATGCAGGTCAGCTGGGCGTTGATATTGATAATATGCTTGTTTCTCAGCCTGACAGCGGTGAGCAGGCTTTGGAGATAGCCGAGGCTCTGGCTCGTTCCGGTGCTATCGACTGTATCGTTATCGACTCGGTTGCGGCAATGGTAACAAAGTCTGAGATAGACGGCGAAATGGGCGACACTCATGTTGGTCAGCTTGCAAGACTTATGTCTCAGGCTATGAGAAAGCTCACATCTGTTATCGCAAAGTCCAATACAACGGCTATATTTATCAATCAGGTCCGTGAGAAGATAGGTGTTATGTACGGAAACCCTGAAACTACTCCAGGCGGACGTGCTTTGAAGTTCTACGCTTCTGTAAGAATAGAGGTCAGACGTGGAGAGCAGATAAAGAACGGCTCTGAGGTCATTGGTAACAGAACAAAGTGCAAGGTGGTAAAGAACAAGGTAGCACCGCCGTTCAAGGAGTGCGAGTTTGATATCATGTACGGCAAGGGTATCTCCCGTGTGGGCGAGGTGCTTGACATGGCGGTCGATCTTGATGTGGTGAAGAAGGGCGGAGCTTGGTTCAGCTACAACGATATGAAGCTTGGTCAGGGACGTGACAACGCTAAGGAGTTCCTGCTGAACAATCCTGACATCATGGACGAGATAGAAGCCAAGATAAAGGAACATCAGGCGGAGCTTGTGCTTGCGGCGCAGAAAGATAAAAAGGCCAAGAAGCTTGAAGAAAAGGCTAACGCAGGTGCGGCGGCTCAGAGTGCAAATGAAGATATGGCTGCTGACAAGCCTGAGAAGAAGATACGCAAGGCGGCAAGCGACAAGTCTGTTGTGGCAAAGCCTGAGGAGGACTTCGAGGAGTTCGCTCCTGTTGACATAAGCGAGCTTGGTGACTGATAAATGCTTAAAATAACGGGCGTTTCAAAATACAAGGGCAGCACATACATGATAGAGTTTGAGGAGGGCGAAACGGCTTTTCTCAACTACGAGATAGTGTCTGCCCATGGTCTGAGAGCAGGGCTTGATATGCCTGAGTCTGCTTGGGAGAAGATAGTTTTTGACAACGAGTTCAGAAAGGCTAAGGAAAGGGCTTTGTATCTCCTTGATTACAGGGACTATTCCTATGTGGAGCTTTACAAGAAGCTTGAAAAGAATTACAGCGAGGAGATATGCGACGCTGTAATGGATAAGATGCTGGAGCTTGGGACGGTCAATGACAGGCGGTATGCTCAGGGGCTTGCGAGGACTTATGTGGAAGTGCGCAAATACGGATATTACCGTGCTTATCAGCAGATGAGACAGAAGGGGCTTACGAAGCCTATAATAGAGGAAGCTCTGGAGGAATACAGCGAGGGTACATACGAGCGGCTGTATGAGCTTGTGGAGCGAAAGTATCTCAGATATCTTGACGGAGAAAAGGGTGACATAAAGGTGAAAAATGCCCTTGTGCGTTTGGGGTATTCATACGACATAATAAAAGAGGTGCTTGCTGATATAAAACAGGAGTACGGCGACGAATAAAGGAGCAAAGAATGAAAAAGATCATTTTTGCGGTGGCTATACTGAGTGCGGCGGTCATGACAGGCTGTTCGCTGAGCTTTGACGGCACAGACAGCTCTCAGCCTGCGGAAAATGTTCAGGGCAGTGAGAACGCTGTGACAACGCAGGGAACTGATACGGAAAGCGAAGAAGCCGCTGACCCGCTTGAAGAGGCAAAGGACGTTGCGGCAATGTATCTTAAAGCCGCAAACGCTGAGTTTGACCAATCAATGGTAAAGCTTATGACAGACGATTATGCCGCTGACTATGAATATATGAAAAAGAACATGGGCGGCGACAATGAATACGGTGAGGACGAGCAGATAAGCGGAGTAAGATATAGCTTTGACAAGGATAAGTGCGGCTTTATCGACAAGGTGAACATCTCGGAGGAGTATTCAAAGGCGGCGGAGCTTTATGTGACCATAGCTTATGACAGCTCTGAGGGAGAGGTCACGTCATCGCAGTATATTCTTATGGTGCTTGACAAGGACAATGATTGGAAAGTTTGCTTTGCAGGCTCTAAGGCGCAGGCTTACGCAGACGGAATTATAACTGACGAAAACTCGGAAAAGGCAGAGGCTAACGCTCAGGCGGTATATGAGGCGGCAGAAAAGGCAGTCACGGAGCTTTCAAAAGACAAGAGCTACAAGTTTGAGTACATGAACTACATTTCCACAGAGACGGATAAGTTCATAGAAAAGATAAAGGAACAGCTTCCTGATGAGCTTAAGGATACATATTTCACTGTTTTTATTGATGAAGGAAAGCTTGATTATGTTGTTTGGTCGCAGGAAGCAGGGGCTGAGATAACTGTTACTTACCCTGAGAAGAAAAACTGACGGCGCAAAAGTGCTTGACAAAATATATGGCGTGGTGTATGATATAGGTAACCACGAGATTGATTGTGTTCACAGTGACATACAAAAGAAATCCTCGAAAGTTGCAGCTTTCGGGGATTTCTTTTGGGATCATGCCGGACTTACTTTCTGTATGCTTTTGGCTTTGTGGAAATTTCATAAATATTTTGATTTTTGTCATACAATAGTGACTAAAAGGGCTTGACAAAACTGTGCAAAAGTGAGATAATAAGATAGATTATTGTGATACTTTATGCCGTCCGTTGGCGGTGTAGGATTGGAGATTTTTTCATGGCAACTAGAGTGGGAATGGTTTCTCTCGGATGTCCTAAAAATCAGGTGGACGCTGAGCATATGCTCTATGATCTGCGCAAAGAGGGTTTTCAGATAGTTTCTGATGCAGCCCTTTCTGATGTGGTCATTATAAATACCTGTGGATTTATCGAGTCGGCTAAACAGGAGGCTATAGACACTATACTTGAGTTCTGTACTCTCAAGCAGGAGGGCAGGATAAAGGCGGTAATAGCTACGGGCTGTCTTGCTGAAAGATACCGTGACGAAATGAAAAAGGAGATCCCTGAGCTTGACGCTGTTGTGGGAATAGGCTCTAACGGAAAAATTTGCGATATCATAAGAGAGATACTGCTGGATAAGCAGGCAGTCTGTTCTTATGGCGCAAAAACTGAGCTTTCCATGGAGGGCGGAAGAATTATTTCTACTGAGCCTTTCTATGCGTATATAAAGATAGCCGAGGGTTGCAGCAACAACTGCACTTACTGCGCTATCCCGTCTATAAGAGGAAAATACAGAAGCAGACGCATGGAGGATATCGTCAAGGAAGCCAGATGGCTGGCTGAGAACGGCGTTACGGAGCTTGTAGTTGTGGCGCAGGATACAACACGCTATGGCGAGGATATATACGGCAAGTCTATGCTTCCTGAATTGCTCACGGCTCTTTGCGAGATAGACGGCTTCAAGTGGATAAGAACGCTTTATTGCTATCCTGAGAGGATAACGGACGAATTGCTGGACGTTATCGCTAAAGAGGACAAGCTTGTAAAGTATCTTGATATGCCTATACAGCACTGCGACAAGACCATACTTAAAAGAATGAACCGCCATGGGGACAGAGAGACCCTTACGGCGCTTATAAAGAAGATAAGAGAAAAGATACCGAACGTTACGCTGAGAACAACTCTTATTACAGGCTTCCCAGGGGAAACTGAGGAACAGTTCGAGGAGCTTTGTGAGTTTGTAAAGGAAATTCGCTTTGAAAGGCTTGGCTGTTTTGCTTACTCGCCTGAGGAGGGTACGCCTGCGGAGAAGTTTGAAGATCAGGTGCCTTTAAAGGACAGAGAGCGCAGAGCGGAGATAATAATGGAAGAACAGATGATTATTTCCGACAGCCTTAATGAGGCTGCTCTCGACAGCGAAGTCGAGGTGGTTTGCGAGGGCTTTGACAGATATGCCGAGTGTTACTACGGCAGAAGTCAGGCGGACGCACCTGAGATAGACGGAAAGATATTCTTCCTGAGCGAGGATAAAGTTAGGGTCGGCGAGTATGTCAAGGTAAAAATTGACGATACTATGGATTATGACCTTATCGGCTCAAAAATGTAGATGAAAGGAACTTGATATGAACCTGCCAAATAAACTTACAGTGCTTAGAGTAATATTGATACCGTTTTTTCTGCTGTTCGTGCTGCTTTTCAAGATACCGCATCACATGGTGTTTGCGCTTATCGTGTTCGTAGCTGCGTCTATCACAGACTGGTTTGACGGCAAGATAGCAAGAAAGCACAATCTTGTTACAACATTCGGAAAGTTTCTTGACCCACTTGCAGACAAGCTTCTTGTTATGACGGCGCTTATCTGCTTCACATTTGAACGTTGGATAGACCCTGTTGCGGTGGTACTGATACTTGCAAGAGAGTTTATGGTAACTGGTCTTAGACTTGTTGTGGCTAGCGAGGGCGTTGTGGTCGCTGCAGGAATATGGGGCAAGCTGAAAACTGCTTTCACCATGGTTGCTCTTATCGCTATAATGGTTTTGCAGATCGTCATGCCTGCGGAAAAAGGCAGCCCTGACCTTAACTGGGGAACACCTGTGTTTATCGTAAACGAGATACTCATATGGATTGCTGTTGTGCTGACAGTCATTTCTGGCGCAGTTTATCTCAAGGGATACTGGAAGTATATAGATTCGGGCAAATAATGTGGCCTGCCGACGTGTTGCGGCATATGATAACTTAATATATAAATGCGTATCAGCAAGAGTAGCTGTGAGGTAATTTTCAGAGAGGAGCCGTTTGGTGCAAGGCTTCAAGGACTTTCAGTGAAGTGCGGCTGACAGCAGGGAGCGAACAACGGCGAAAGCTTAGTATTCCTCTCCGTAGGGTCTGCGTTAAAGATATTAAGCTGTACAAAATTTTGTACAGGAAATCGGAGTGGGACCGTAGATCATAATCTGCCTCCGGAGTGGTGAAACGCCATTCCGGAGGTTTTTTCTTAGAAAGGGAGAGATAGATATGACGATTTTGGAAAATATAAAGCATGATATTCAGACTATAAAGGACAGAGATCCTGCGGCAACTAGCACGCTGGAGATCCTCACATATTCGGGGCTTCACGCTGTGGCTTTTTACAGGGTGTCGCACTGGTTCTATGTTCACAAGCACAAGGTCATCGCAAGATGTATTTCGCAGTTTGCAAGAATGTTGACAGGTATCGAGATACACCCAGGTGCTAAGATAGGCAAGGGTCTGCTTATCGACCACGGCTCGGGTGTTGTTATAGGTGAGACCGCTGAGATAGGCGATTACTGCCTGCTGTATCAGGGCTGTACCCTTGGCGGAACAGGTAAAGACCACGGTAAAAGACACCCGACTCTTGGAAACAATGTTATGGTAGGGTGCGGTGCAAAGGTGCTTGGACCATTCACTGTGGGGGACAATGCAAAGATAGCCGCAAATGCGGTAGTTCTTGAGCCTGTGCCTGCAAACTCAACGGCTGTGGGCGTGCCTGCAAGGATAGTTAAGCAGAACGGCAAGCGCACCTGTGACCTCGATCAGGTGCATATCCCTGATCCTGTGGCTCAGGAGCTTTGCCAGACAAGAATACAGATAGCTAAGCTGGAAAAGAGAGTGGCTGAGCTTGAAAAGATTGGAAAGAAAGAGCAGTAAAATATAAGGAAAGAGGTAAAGATAAATGAACATTTATAACACGCTTACTCACAAGATCGAAAAATTTGTACCAAACGAGCCGGGCAAGGTGTCAATGTATACCTGCGGTCCTACAGTTTATCACTATGCCCATATCGGCAATCTGAGAAGCTATATAATGGAGGACGTTTTGGAAAAGTATCTCCGCTATGACGGTTATGACGTAAAGAGAGTAATGAACATCACTGACGTTGGTCATCTTACTTCTGACGGCGATACAGGCGATGATAAAATGCTCAAGGGCGCAAAGCGTGAGCATAAGACTGTTATGGAGATCGCAAAATTCTACACTGACGCTTTCTTTGAGGACTGCAAGAAGCTAAATATCAAAAGACCTGACGTTGTTGAGCCTGCAACGGGCTGTATTAGTGATTTTATCAAGGTGATATCTGCTCTTATGGACAAGGGCTATGCTTATGAGGCAGGTGGAAACATCTATTTTGATACTTCAAAGCTGAAGGAGTATTATGTTTTCCACAACTTTAATGAGGAAGATCTTGAGGTCGGCGTTCGTGAGGGCGTTGAGGAGGACACAAACAAGCGCAACAAGGCTGACTTTGTACTGTGGTTCACAAAGTCTAAGTTCGACGATCAGGAGCTTAAGTGGGATTCCCCTTGGGGTGTGGGCTACCCTGGCTGGCATATCGAGTGTTCATGTATCTCAATGAAACATCTTGGCGAAAGACTTGACATTCACTGCGGCGGTATCGACAACGCTTTCCCACACCACACAAACGAGATAGCACAGTCTGAGGCTTATCTTGGTCACAAGTGGTGCAACTACTGGTTCCATATCCTGCACCTTAACACAAACAGCGGAAAGATGTCAAAGTCAAAGGGCGAGTTCCTTACTGTTTCACTGCTGGAGTCAAAGGGCTATGACCCACTGGTATACAGATTTTTCTGCTTGCAGTCACACTACAGAAAGTCACTTGTTTTCACATACGAAAACCTTGACAATGCAAAGACAGCATACAACAAGCTCACTGCAAGGATAGCACAGCTTATGGCTGACAAGAAGCCTGACGAGGTGGTGGAGCTTGCTGATTTTGAGAAGTTCAAGGGTAGCTTCAAGGCGGCGCTTGATGACGATATAAACACTTCAAATGCTATCACTGTTCTGTATGACGTTCTTAAAGCTGACACTAACAATGAAACAAAGCTTGCCCTTATCGAGGATTTTGACAAGGTGCTTTCACTTGGTCTGATAGAAGCTGCAAAGAAGCTCAGTGCTGACGGTGAAGAGGATATCCCTGAGGAGGTCAAGGTGCTTGTTGAGGAGCGTAAGGCTGCAAGAAAGGCAAAGGACTTTGCTAAGGCTGACGAGCTGAGAGATAAGATAGGCGAGCTTGGCTATATCGTTGAGGAAACAAGACAGGGAACAAAGATAAAGAAAAAGTAAAGGAGCGTTAAATGAGCAAAAATAAACAGGATCTGGGTCCATACCGCAGAAAACAGTTTCAGACGTATTTTCAGTTTTCACTTATAGCAATTTGCTTTGTTATAATCTTTGTTCTCTTTTACGCCTGCACTGGCAGCAGCAAGAACGATATAGACTATACTGATGCAAAGGTGATACAGATGGACGAACCTGCCGATGACAGCCCTGTGGTGGTATTTGAAACAAACAAGGGAACTTTCAAGGCTGTGCTTTTCCCTGATGAAGCACCGAACTATTGCAAGTTTTTCACTGGACTTGTGGAAAAGGGCTATTATGACGGCACTTATGTGAGCATGGTGCAGGACGGTGTGTATTTTATAGGCGGAACAAAGCAGGCTGACGGTCAGACAACTTCTGACACTGACACCACCACTATCGAGGCGGAGTATTCAAAAAACCTGTGGCCTTTAAAAGGTGCGCTTTGTGCATACACGCAGGAGCAAGGTCACTTGTTCAGCAAGAAGAAGGTTTCAAACAGCTATCTTCTTTTTGTTGATAACTATGACCTTACCGATGAGGAGCAGGCGGAGCTTGACAGCAAGCTTGCAGATAGCAACAATATCCCTGAGGATATCACCGATGCTTTTGAGAAATATGGCGGTGTGCTGAATTTCTCTCAGCAGTATACTGTTTTCGGTCAGGTATATGATGGCTTGGATATTTATGACGAGATATGCGGTACTGATGTGGCTGACTCTGAGACGCTGAAGCCTAGGGAGGACATACAATTCACAAAGGTGTATATGTCTACCTACGGAGAGAATAAAAACAGCAATGCTTTTGCAGGCAGTGCGGATAGTTCTGAGGTTTCTGAGAGTGCGGTCGACAGTGCAGACACAAGCTCGGAGATGTAAATTAATCATATCAATTAAAGCGAACGGGTGGATGCCTGTTCGCTTTTTATATTCACTGAAAATTCATTATTTATTTGTTTATTTCACTATAAATTTGTATTAAGCTCTGCTATACTACTCTTTAGAACATAAAGATTTTAACATTGCTTTCGTATGAATTAAGGCTTAAAATCAGAAGATTTTATACTTGATATAAGAATATGAAACACAAATGCTATTATATTAGACATGACGGCTTATATTGTAAATTACATTAATAACGTTAGCCGAGCCACAGTTCTTGACTTTATGAGCTTATTGTGGTAAACTTAAAACCAAGTCCATGTGTGAAAAAAATTCCGGCAGTGCCTGGATTTTATGTGCGTTGAGCCGAGGGTTGAGCTTTCAAGGGTGTTGGACGATATTAACGAATTTTTTTAGTAACAGAATAGGCAGGAAAGTCCTGTCTTTAAAATAGGAGGAAAATTTATGAGCGAATACAAGATCTACTCATTGCATATGGGTAAGGCAAAATGTGCTGTTGATTTGGGCGATGGCTCTGAGCGTGGAGAGTATGTAAATCAGGATTATATTCTCAACAAAATGGGCAGACCACACAGAAGCATAAGCCTTATGTACTGCTACTATCCGCTGGATAAGGAGTTCCCTGGAAGAATTTCTGAGGTAATGAAGGACGAAGATGTTTCTTTTGCATGGGATTATCCATATGATGATTATTTCACATACAAGGGCGGTCTTGAGGGCAACACAGAGGGCGAGCCTTTTACCTTCATGAGAGATGTAAGACGTCATGGACAGGACGTTACACTCACACTCACAGTTGACCCACACGTTTCAGACGAACAGCTTATCGCTATCGCAAATGACCTTAGACCTTTCGGCAGACTTCTTCTTAGAATAAACCATGAAGCTACAGGCAACTGGTTCTCATTCAACAAGAGATGCACTTATCAGGAAGTTGCTGATTTCTACTGCCGTTTCAATAAGATACTTAAGGAATATGCACCAAACGTTTCTACTATTCTTTGTATCGGTGGCATTGAAGATCTTAACAAGAAAGAGATCGAAAAGGAAGCAGAGTTTTCACAGGCTGTCAAGGAGACAGACATCTGGTCTGTTGACAAGTACATGGCTCTTCACTGGGGTTGGCCTTATGACGTTGCTGAAAGAGGCGGCACAAGCCACAGCAGAAGCAAGGTCAAGGACATATACAATATGACAAAGCGTTCTTTTGAGAGATTCAAGGAGATAAACGGAGGCGTTACAAAGCCAATGGTAATGAGCGAGTT
Source organism: Ruminococcus sp. N15.MGS-57 (assembly GCF_000980385.1). Taxonomy (NCBI): domain Bacteria; kingdom Bacillati; phylum Bacillota; class Clostridia; order Eubacteriales; family Oscillospiraceae; genus Ruminococcus; species Ruminococcus sp. N15.MGS-57. The sequence goes on along the minus strand of NZ_LARF01000018.1, from coordinate 85,933 downwards.
CAACGCTGACGGTGATGTTACAGGTCCATACGATCAGGCAGCAATGGTAAAGGAATTCTGCGATATGCTCAAGGCTGACGGCGAGAGCTGGTTCTCAGGCTTCACATTCTATCAGTTCAGAGACAGAGGACGTCTTGGTCTTGAAATTCAGGACCCTAACTATGCTGACTGCGGTATCGAGCAGCCTGTTATGAAGACATACAAGGAAATAATCCACGATGATTTCTTCAAGCCTGCAATGACAAGAGGCGACGAGGTTACACTGCCATGCACGCTTCGTTGGGGCGGTTCTGAGGACGCTGAGGGTCTTGAGATCCCTCTTCACTTTGAAAAGAATCCACACTTCTGCGAGGTTACATTTGATGATGATTCAAACATCATGATGGAGATAAACGGCAAGTGGTTCTATAAGTCACCTGAGGCAAAGACGATCGACCTTATGGCAGCTTTCTTTGAGAAGCCGCTGGAGGGGGAGGCTGATCTGACTCTCAGACTTTTTGCTCCTCCTGCAAGCGGTGAGAATGATCTGTCTATTGAGGACGGACTTATGAACAGCTACACAGAGATCAAGAAGCTTCCTGATATCCGTATCAGATTCGAGCCAGTTGAGCTTTAATTTCAGACATAATTTAAGGGACGGTTTTGCCGTCCCTTTTTGTGTGATATTTCGGCTTATACAAACGAGTGTAGGTAAACGGGCGAACAGTGTTCGCCCCTACAATAAAAAGCCATTTACTGTACGAGTTTTTGTACAGCAAACGGCTTTTTTGGGTTATTTATCACACGGTGCTTGTCTTGACATTATCTGCATTGCGGCTTTAAGACCGTCAACAGCGGCGGACATTATGCCTCCTGCATAGCCTGCACCCTCGCCGCAGGGATAGAGATTTTCCACTGAGAGAGATACCATATCTGCGTTTCGTGTAATGCGAACAGGGGAGCTTGTACGGGTTTCAGGTGCGGTGAGCATTGCACCTTTATCGCCGAAGCATTTCATTTTTCGTGAGAAATTCTGCAAGCCGCCCTCCAGCATATCAGTCACGAATTTAGGGAATACATCACGAAGCTCTGTCACCTTACAGCCAAGTGCGTAGGTGGGTGAAACTGTGCCTGCTATTTCAGGCTTGCCATCAAGAAATCCGCCAACTGTCGTGCCTGCGCCTTTATATGAGCCTGTGAGAGTATAAGCTTTTTGCTCTATAGACCGTGCGAAAGCCACTCCATCAAGTGGGCGGTGACCAAAGTCGTCAGGGGTAACGGCCACAACAACTGCGGCATTTGCGTTTTCACCGTCACGGGCAAACTCGCTCATGCCATTTGTGACAGTGCCTCCGCTTTCGGAAGCTGACGGCACAACTGTACCGCCTGGACACATACAAAAAGTGTAAACACCTCTGCCGTTTTTATCACGCCATGAAAGCTGATATTCACCCTTTGGAAGCAGTGGATTGCCTGCATGGTCACCGTATAAGCTTTCGTCAACAGCCGCCTGCTTATGTTCTATTCTTGCGCCAACAGAGAACGGCTTAGGCTCTAAAAAGATGTTTTTGCATTGCAAAAGCTCAAAAGTATCCCTTGCGGAATGACCAATAGCAAGTATAAGGGCAGACACTTTTTCGTCCTTGTCACCGGCTGATATAGTCTGCACTTTGCCATTAGCGATAGCCAGATCAGTGAGGGCAGTGTCAAATCTTACCTCGCCCCCAAGCTCTATTATCCTTTTTCGGATAGCCGTGACGATATTTCGCAGATTGTCAGTGCCGATATGCGGCTTAGCTTTTGTGAGGATCTCTTTCGGCGCACCGAAATCCACGAAGCGTTCAAGAACATATCTGCAAAGAGGGTCTTTTATTCGTGTGGTGAGCTTGCCGTCAGAAAATGTGCCTGCACCACCTTCACCGAATTGCACGTTGCAATTGGTGTCAAGCTCGCCTGTGAGCCAGAATTTCTGTACTGATGCGGTACGTTTTTCCATTGAGCTGCCACGCTCTAAAATAATCGGTCTATATCCCTGCTCGGCAAGGGCAAGTCCTGCGAACATTCCTGCTGGTCCAAAACCTGCAATGACAACTTTGCCCTCTGCTTTTTCTGTGGATATGACAGGCTTGTAAACACTGCGCTCAACATATGTCAGGGAAGTGTTCTTCTCACAAAGCTTCTTTTCAAGGTCGGCACTGTCAAGTGTCACGAAAACTGAGTGGACAAAGTGAATGTCGTTGCGCTTTCGTGCATCAAGAGAGCTTTTGTGTATCTCGCAGTCTATGGTGTGCTTTGAGGCACTGCCTAGCTTTTTCAGAGCGGTGGAGATAACTTCCTGCTCTGTTGCGTTAAGGGGGGAACTTATTTGATTTACTATTATTGGCATATATTCTCCTGCGTTTTTACCGAAAAATCGGGACGAATAGATCGTCCCGATAAAATTTTATTAGTCTGAAACAACTATCTGTATCTCGTTTTTGCCGAAACCCCAAACGTTGTTGTAGGTCGGTGAATAGATTATAGCCTCTCGAGCATAAGAACCAGAGTCAATTATGTCGCTGAGATTGACCTCAGCGTATAAGTCGCTGTCTTTAAGATTGTTTATCACATCTTCAGGACCGTAGACCTTGACGTTTGTGAGCTTTTTTGTTTCTATCTCAGTGGACTTGCCTGACGGCTTGCCCGTTGCGATGATATGGTCTGATGTTATGGTGAACTCCTTCGAGGTGTATCCCTCTGAGTCAAAGGATACACGAACGTTTTCATCGCCATTCATATTGATCTCACCTGAGTTAAGAGGGATCTTGAAGCTGAACACTTTTGCAAGGTTTATCTCTGAAAGTTTTATGGAGCCGATAGTGAGCGTTTCTGTATCTGAGTCGTCAAGATTTGGCGATACCACAGAAATCTCTTCCTCGGAAAGCTTCAGTGGCAGTGAGCTGACATCAAAATTATCCGTACAATTAGAGATATCTACCTTTAGCTTTGCTGTCTTTTTCTTGTAGATAACAAAATTCACATCGACAGACTTTGTATCCTTGACTTCTATTTTAGATGGATCAACAACGTTGTCGTCATCGTCATAGAATACTATATCCTGTGTGTTGATAGTCGTGTCCTCGGATATTTTCTTTGATTTTGAGATCTGTGCCACTGCTTTGCTTATGTTGTCAAGGTCATTTTTCGGACCTTCAACTGTTATCTCGCTTGGCGATGTGGTAGTTTCTTTAAGGATATAGCCCTCCTCAGCGCTTATGAGCGGGGCTTCTGCGGTGAGTGGGATAGTCTTTGTGGTAAGTCTGTCAAACTCCACAGAAACAGTGTCAGGGTTGACAGAAACTACAGTTACCTTGTCGGTGGAATGTGATGACTTGACATCTATGTCAAGGTCGTAGGTACCCTCTTTTGTTACGTCATCAAGATTGACAGTTGCCACAAGATCTGCGGCAGTATAGCTGCCTATCTCATAGTTCATGCCCTTTATCTCAACGTCTACGGAGATATCCTTATAGTTGAGTGCGGAAAGTCCTTTTTCTTTCGCCTGCGTTCCGTCAAGCGAGAACACAACAGGAACGTTTGTTATAGTCTTATTTATTGTAGGATACTGAGTGATAGAAAGGGCGAACCATATTATTACAGCAATGATTATGGAAAGTATTCTCAGACCAAAGTCTGCACCATGGCGATTTTCTTTTTTAGCCTTTTTTACTTTTTCCATTTTGAAATCACCCTTCCTGCAAAAGAATTTTCTCTAATGGAATTAGCGTCCTTTTCAGGCAAAAGACGATTGTCCAGAAGTCTTTTCAGAGAGTCCTTTGAATATCCTCTGGTAAGCTCTCCGTTTTCGGCAACTGAGATGTTGCCTGTTTCCTCAGATACCACGACGACTATTGCGTCAGAGTTTTCGCTCATTCCGATAGCTGCACGGTGTCTTGAACCGAGTTGTTTGTTTATAAGTTCGTCTTTCTGCGGCCTTGGCAAGAAACAGCCTGCCGCAAGTATTATTCCGTCTCTGATTATTACAGCACCATCATGAAGCGGTGTATTCGGGAAGAATATGTTTCCGAATATCGCTGTTGACGGTATGCAGTTGAGTATCGTTCCTGTAGCTATCTGTTCACCAAGCTTTGTCTTTCTCTCACAGATTATAAGCGCACCTGTTTTGGTGGAAGAAAGACTTGCGGCAGAATCACATATAGCGTCAATAGCTTTTTTCCAATGTTCGGTGTTGTCGTCAGAGTCACTTGAGCTAAAGAAATTAAAGCCACCCAGACTTGTTCGTCCAACCTTTTCAAGAACACGTCTGAGTTCAGGCTGAAACATTATGATAAGAGCAAGGAAGCCCCACTGGAAGCAGATCCTCAGCAAAAATCTGATAGTTTGCAAATTAAAGAATACTGCAAGCAGGTAGCAACCTATAAGTATAAGGATACCTTTTGTGAGCTGCTGCGCCCTTGTTTCGCGAATAAGCTTTATGCCGTGGAATATCAGAAAGGAGAGGATAGCAATATCGACAATGTCATTAAGACCTATTGATGTAAAAACGCCCCAAATAGCGTTTATAACATAAGCGATACTGTCAAGCATAGTTCACACCCTTTCGATAATTTCTGTAAATGTAATGAAAAAAACAAAACAAATACAGATGATTTTATATATATTAATAGTATATCATATTTTTTCGGAAAGTACAAGGGTTGAACAAGATTTTTTTTTATAAAAAGCGGACCTTTTTCAGTCCGCTTCTGTATCAGCTCTCTTTTGGCAGATAAAATCTTCCTGAGAGTTTTTGTGTTTTTACTTCGTTTATGAAGGCTTTCGGATCGGCTTCTTTTACAGCATGTATGACCTTTTTGGTCTGTGCCGCTGATACTACTGAATAGACGATCTGTCTTTCGCAGTGTTCATAAGACCCCTCGCCGTCAAGTATGGTCGCGCCATGCTGACTCACTGCATAAATAGCGTCTGCTATCTCTTTGGGCTTGTTTGTTACGATAAGCAAGGTGCTTTGCTGGAATTTTTTGTAGAGCATATGCAAAACGGTTGTTGAAGCATATTGAAAGATGATAGAGTACAGTGCTTTGTCCCAGCCGAACATAAAGCCTGCAACGCACAATATGACCGCATTGAAGCCAAGTATAACATTGAAGGTGTCCATATTGCTTTTCTCTGAAAGATAAATGGATATAAAGTCAGTTCCACCTGATGTTGCGCCACGATTAAGGCAGAGGCTAATGGCAACGCCGTTTATCATTCCTCCAAAGATGCTTATGAGAAGTACGTCCTGGGTGATTATGTGATTGGGGATAAGGTCGGTGAAAAAGCTGTTGAGCAGTATCATCACGCAGGAAAAAGCTGTGAACTTTTTGCCGATAAATCTGAAACCGATATACACGGGGATTATGTTCAGCGTTATGTTTATGATGCTGAACGGAAGCATTATGCCTGCAAGCTGTTTCACTGCACGCTGTATGAGTATGGACATTCCTGTCATTCCGCCTGGGTAAAGACCGCCTGTGTTTACAAAGGTCTTTGTGTTTAGCGCCATCAGAAAGGCGGCGACAGTCACGGCAATAATTGTGAAAATGTCTTTTCTGATATTTTTTTTCATGGCTTTGCCACTCCTTTCATATGTCAGCAATTATTCTCCTTTAAGCTCGGCAAATTTTTTCTGCATGGTAGGGTTATTTTTGGTAAGGCTCTTGATAGTGAGAGCGTCAGCCTTTTTGTTAGCAAGGCGCAGATTGTTTTCTGATGAAATAAGATTTTCTTTTATCTTTGTGAGATGTGCTATAGACTTGTCTATTTCTGTGATAGCTTCGCCAAAACGTCTGCTTGCAAGTTCATAGTTTCGGGCAAAGCCCTCCTTGAAAGTGTTGATGTTTTGCTCAAACATTGTGATGTCGATATTCTCGTTGCGCACCTTTTCAAGCTCTTCCTTATAGGAAAGGGTATTCATGGCGGCATTTCTCAGTATGGTGATTATCGGTATAAAGCACTGAGGTCGGACTACATACATTTTATCATAAGCATATGAAACATCTGTGATGCCTGCGTTATAAAGCTCGCTGTCGCTTTCCAAAAGTGAAACAAGTACAGCGTATTCGCATTTTTTCTCACGCCTGTCCTTGTCAAGCTCTTTGAAGAAATGCTCGTTCTTTTTCTTGGTGGAGGTGGTGTCCTGCTCGTTTTTCATTTCAAACATTATGGATATTATCTCCACACCGTTTTCATCACATTCACGGTAGATAAAGTCGCCCTTGCTTCCTGAGCTTGCGTCGTTATCCTTGTCAAAATAAGCGTTTCTGAATGCGGTAGCTCTTATCTTGTTGAACTCGTTCATGCAGTGCTGTTCAAGGCTCTCGCCTACCATTTTTGTAGACAGACGGCTTTTTAGGTCTTTGTAGTATGCGATAGCTTCGTCCTTACTTTTTATCTGTGCATTAAGCTCTGCAATAGTGGAATTTTTCTCACTTTCCACTTTTGAAAGTGCAGTGGTAAGCTCCAAAGCCTTTTCAGTATCCTTATTTTTGATATCTGTTTCAAGACGTGTTATCTCCGCTTTATATTCATTTTCTGACTTTTGCATTTGCAGAGTATGCTCAGAATTGAGCTGCTGTATCTGCATATCACGCTGAGATATCTCCTGCCTGAGCTTGTCCTTTTCGCTGTTGAATTGCGATCTTGCTTTCTCCACAGCCATTGATATGGCAAGTTCTTTTTCTGTGGTCATAGATTTGGTCTGAGCGGTAAGCTGTGCGATAAGCTTTTCGTTTTGACTTATCTGCTCCTTTAGCTGCTCAAGCGTTTTTTCATACTCGGCTCTTGTGCTCTCCTGCGCCTTTGTGACAGCAAGTGTCTTTTCGCTCTCGCCGTTAGCCGCAGCCGCTTTCAGCTTTTGTATCTCCATATCCTTATCATTGACAGCCTTTGTATACTTGCTGTCAAAATCAAGCTTAGCAAGCTTCAAAGCCTTGTCTTTTTCATCAGCCACACGCTTGTCAAGCTCTTTATCAAACTCTGCAGTTTTTACCTGTGCCACGATAGCCGCATAGCCCTGTTCATCAACTTTGAATACCTCTCCGCAGTGGGGACATTTTATTTCAGACATTTTATGTACCTCCGATTTCTTATTTTTTCTTTAATATGATTATACCATATTTTATTCCCTTATACAAGAAATGAAGAAGATTTTTTTACGACAAAAACGCAGGAACGTATTACCACGCTCCTGCGTTTGCGGCTTATCAGCCAAGTATTTTCTTTATATCTTCCTCTGGTGTGCTGATAGGAGTAAGCTGGAACTTATCCACCAAAACGTCAAGCACGCCCTTTGAAACGAATGCAGGGAGGGTCGGTCCGAGGTAGATGTTCTTTATGCCCAATGAAAGCAGGGTGAGAAGTATGCACACCGCCTTTTGCTCATACCATGAAAGCACAAGTGTCAGCGGCAGATCGTTCACGCCACAGTCGAACGCCTCGGCAAGTGCAATGGCTATCTTTATGGCTGAGTATGCGTCATTGCACTGTCCGCAGTCAAGTATCCTTGGTATGCCGTCGATAGTGCCAAGATCCATATCGTTTATGCGGTATTTTCCGCAGGCAAGAGTGAGGATAAGGCTGTCAGGCGGTGTGAGCCTTGCGAAGTCGGAATAGTAACTCCTGCTCGGTGACGCACCGTCACAGCCGCCTATGAGGAAGAAGTGCTTTATCCTGCCCTCTTTCACAAGGCTTATTATCTTTTCGGCATTTGACAGCACTGCGTTGTGTGCAAAGCCTGTCGTTACTGTGTGACCGCCGTTCATGCCTGTCATTTCCTTGTCCTCATCATAGCCGCCGCACTCAATGGCTTTTTCTATAACAGGCGTAAAATCCTTGTCGTCGCCAATGTGCACAAGCTCAGGATATGACACGATAGAGGTGGTGAAAACTCTGTCGCAGTAGCTTTGACGGACAGGCATTATGCAGTTTGTTGTGAAAAGTATCGGTGCAGGGATATTGTGAAATTCCGTCTGCTGATTTTGCCAGCCTGTGCCGAAATTGCCCTTTAGCTGCGGATAGGCTTTGAGCTTTGGATAACTATGGGCAGGGAGCATTTCACTGTGAGTGTAAATATTCACTCCTTTATCTTTGGTCTGCTCAAGGAGAAGTTTCATATCGTGCAGGTCATGACCGCTCACGACGATAAAAGGCCCTTTTTCAATGGTCAGTGGAACTTCTGTAGGGACAGGGTCGCCGTATGCGTCAGTGTTTGCAGCGTCGAGAAGTGCCATACATTTCAGGTTCACATTGCCTGTTTCAAGCACCAGCCCCAACAGCTTTTCAGGGTCGTTCTCGCTGCCTATGGCACGCAGAGCCTTGTAGAAAAAGCTTGTCACCTCGCTGTCAGTTTTGCCAAGTGCCTGTGCGTGATAAGCATACGCCGCCATACCCTTTATTCCGAAGAGGATAAGTGATTTCAGCGAGCGGATATCCTCATGATCGTTCCACAATTTTTTCATGTCGTAGTCATCAAACTTCTGAGAGTTGATGCGGTTTCGCTCAATGTGTATCTCCTCTGTGAGCTGTTTTATGGTGACATTATTGAAGTTCACGTTCGTGATAGTGGTAAAAAGCCCTTTGAGTATGAGCATATCTGTTTTTTTAGTTGACGAGCCATTTTCTGCGGCGTTTGCAAGGGTGATAAGTGCACCGATAAGCTCGTCTTGATAAACTGCTGTGTCGGCTTTTTTGCCGCATACGCCTACTTTTCCGTCACAGCCTGTGTTGTGTGCTGTCTGCTGACACTGGAAACAAAACATATCTTTCACTGGTAAGACCTCCGTATATTTGTGATAGGTCTATTATGTACCGATATGTGAAATTTATTCCTGAGTTTTATGAGAAAAACAGCCTTACAGCCAGTGCAGAGAACACAAATCCCATAAGGTCTGAAAGGCACGCCGCCGCAAATACCGAGGGATAAGTCTTTTGTTTTATGGCTGAAAAATATACTGCTATTGTGTAGAATGTCGTTTCCGTTGAACCCATTAAAACGCTTGCCACACGTCCGCTGTAGCTGTCAGGGGAAACGTTTGAAAGAATGGTTTCAAGGCAGGCGAGTGCGCCGCTCCCTGAAATGGGTCTGACTATGGCAAGGGGTATGCACTCTTCTGGAAAGCCTAGAAAAGTGGTCACAGGTCGGAGCAGTTTTGCTATAATATCAGCCGCACCTGATGATGTGAACATTCCCACTGCTGTCATAAGCAGAATGAGCATTGGTATCAGCCCCACGGCGATTTTGAGGTTTTCAGTCGCACCCTCGCAGAACACATTCACTATATCCACCTTTTTCACAAGCCCATAGCAAAGTATAAAAACCATAAGTGCAGGCACGAAAATGTCACCGAAATTCATGGCGTTCGTCCTTTCTGAGGTTGAGGGCATAGACCATAAGACAGCCCGCGGTCACGGAGATAAGGGAGGAGAAAATGATAGCAGGCGTTACGTCAAAGGGGGATAATGCACCGTGTTCAAGGCGCATTGCCGCAATGGTGGAGGGGATAAGCTGAATGGAAGCCGTGTTAAGCACCACAATCATAGAAATGCACTTCTTTCGTGCTGCGGGCGGAAGCTTCTGCATGGCTTTCACTGTGGCTATGCCTGAGGGTGTGGCGGCATTGCCTAATCCTAAAAGGTTTGCGGTCAGGTTCATTGTCACGGCATTCATGACCTTGGGGCAGTGTGCGGCATCTCTGAATAGTAACCTTGTGACAGGGGATAGCATACGGGCAATGACCGCTGTTATGCCAGCCTTTTCACATATCTTCATAAGTCCGCCCCAAAGACACATCGAGCCACTCAAGTATATGACAAGCTCCACCGCTTTGTTACAGCCTTCAAGAGAAGCCACTGATACTGCTGTCATGTCGCCTTTAAGAAAACCGCATAACAAGGCGGATAGGGACAATATCACAATTATTACGCTTAATATAATTAACACTCCTTTCGACTAGTATTCATATCAAGTTAATATATAAAAAACTTTGACAATAAGTGTGAAATTTTGGTGATAACGCTTGACAAATGTAATTATGTTTGTTATAATATGTTTATCATAAGATTTATGTTAAATGAAATACTATTTTTGTGTTTCAAATTAATTTAAAGGGGATTGATTTTATGAAATCTACAGGAATTGTAAGAAAAGTTGACGAGCTTGGAAGAATAGTTCTACCTATCGAGCTCAGAAGAACCTACGACCTTGCTGTTAAGGACGCTATCGAGATCTATACAGATGATGACAAGATCATTCTGAAGAAGTTCCAGAGAACTTGTATCTTCTGCGGAAGCGGTGAAGAGTGCGTTGAATACAAGGGCAAGACAATTTGTGCAGCTTGTATGGCAGAACTCAAGGGCGAGAACAAGTAATTACATATTTGTAGTAATATTATGAAACAGACAGGACGGACATGAAAGTGTTTGTCCTGTTTTTATTTTATGTGATAGAAAAAGCGTGTATGCAAAAAACATACACGCTTTTTTATATTATAAGCTTTTTGAAATCATCTTCGCTTCCGTTGAACACAGTCATGTGGAGATATTCGCCGCTTTCATAGAATGAGAATTTTACACGGTTGGTATAAGTCCAGAACGTCCAATCCATATCCTCGTCAGGCTTTGAAAACAGGCTCTCATACCATATCTTGTCCTTGTTAAATCTGCTGTCTGAAGCAACGATGTTTTTGTACGTCCGTTCTGTGCAGTATATGACAGGTCTTACGCCGTATTGCTTTTCTATCCTGTCGCAGAAGTCTGCAAGGTTATCTGCGGCTTCGTAATAGTCAGGTGGCAGAAGTCTGTAAAGTCCTCTCAGTCTTACCTCCACTGCAGGGATAAGCCTGCCGCTTAGATCCTCGCCCACAGCATTTATGAAATGCTCTGCCTGCTTAGTGCCGTCAGTATCAAGCTCAAGCACATGATATGCTCCCACTGATATATCAGTGTCCTTTGAACCGTTCCAGTTGTCACGGAACGCACCGTCCTCAAAGGTAGTGCCTTTGGTGGCTCTTATATATGCGGTCTGGATATTCTGCTTAGCAAAACTCTTCCAGCGTATCTCGCCCATTGACTCTGTTACAACAGGTCCTCTTATTGGATAGTCACGCTTTTTCGGCTCATTGAACCACAGTCTGCCTGTATACAAAAGCACCGCAAGGTTTATCACAAGCACAACTGCACACAGTATTATCAGCCGTTTTACGAGCTTTTTCAGAAATCTGTGACGCGGCTTTTCTTCCTCGTAGACCCCGTAATTTGTGTAGTTTGAAAGGTCACGATCGTCATACTCGCTGTCTATTTTGTTTATAGCTTCCTTGTCAAGCTTGAATTTCTTGCTGCGTTTCATTAGCAGTATCCTCTCGGTTAAATTCCTCAGAATTTGCGATAAGCTCCGCAAAGGTATATGTGTCAAGCTTGTTCCTTACCATTTCAGATATCTCGTTAAAAGCTTTCTGATAACAGCAGATACCGTCTGCACCTCTGTTGCAGGTGCAGTCTGGGGAAAGACATCTTGAAAAATAATATGTACCCTCTATGGCTTCAAGAACGTCTTTCAAGGTAAGCTGTGCAGGGTCTTTATTTATGATATAGCCCCCCTGCGTGCCTTTATATGACTTCACTATATCAGCCGCAACAAGCTTTCTCAGTATCTTCAGCGCAAATCGAAGTGTAACGCAGGCATCATTGGAAATGGTCTTTGCGTCCATTTTGTCTTTTTCGCGGCATAGAACGGATACTATTCTTACTGCGTAATCCGCCTCAAGTGTTATAAACATTTATTTTCTCCGAAACTTAGTCAAGATAATCTCTTACCTTGTTGCTCCTGTTAGGGTGACGGAGCTTTCTGAGAGCCTTTGCCTCTATCTGACGTATTCTCTCACGGGTAACGTTGAACTGCTGACCTACTTCTTCAAGAGTTCTTGAACGTCCGTCCTCAAGACCGAAACGCAGTCTGAGCACCTTCTCTTCTCTCTCTGTAAGAGTGGAAAGCACCTGATTTATCTGCTCTTTAAGAAGCACAAGTGAAGCGGCTTCTGCCGGAGCCGGAGCGTCATCATCAGGGATAAAGTCGCCAAGATGTGAGTCCTCCTCCTCACCGATAGGTGTTTCAAGAGAAACAGGGTCCTGAGCGATACGCATTATCTCTCTTACTCTTTCAACGCTCATATCAAGCTCTTTTGCTATTTCCTCAGGTGACGGATCATGACCGTTCTTGTGGAGAAGCTGTGAGGATACTTTCTTTACCTTTGTGATAGTTTCTACCATGTGTACAGGTATTCTGATAGTTCTTGCCTGATCGGCGATCGCTCTTGTTATAGCCTGTCTTATCCACCATGTGGCATATGTGGAGAATTTGAAGCCCTTTGTATAGTCGAATTTTTCAACGGCTTTGATAAGACCCATGTTGCCTTCCTGGATAAGGTCAAGGAAGCTCATTCCTCTGCCCACATATTTCTTTGCGATAGAAACAACAAGTCTGAGGTTTGCTTCTGCAAGTCTTTTTCTTGCTTTTTTAGCGTCCTTTTCATTACCGCTAGACATCTTTTCTGCAAGCTGTATCTCCTCCTCGGAGGTAAGAAGCGGCACTCTGCCTATTTCCTTAAGGTAGATCTTAACCGGGTCGTCGATAGCGATCCCGTCGGTTGAAAGGGAAATATCAACGCCGTCCTGATCCAGATCGTCTTCTGGGTTTACCATGTCAAGGCTGTCGTCGGTGATGATATCATCAATTATCTCGATATTATTTGCGGCACAGCTATCATAGAAGCTGTCCATTTGCTCGACGTCATAGTCGAGCTTTTCAAGAGCGTCAGTTATCTCTTTTGTAGTGAGCTTGCCTGTAGTTTTGCCGTGTTCCATAAGGTTATCAAGTATCTGTTTCTTGTCTGTCATTTCAAACACTCCAATCTCAATTTTTACATCGGTTGATCTTTGCTAATTCTTTTTGCGCATTTCCTCAAACTTTTTGAAGAAGTCATCGTCGGATATATCCTCCTGTTTCTCCTTCGGTTTGTAGTTTAAAAGCACATTTATATAATCCTCAGCGACCTTGGCGTCAATGCCCAGTTCGCTGTATTTTTCCAGTATCTCCGTTATCTTACCCACTTCCTCGGGTGAAAATTCACCATTAAAAGATGATACAGAGCAATCCTGCAAATCGGTTATCTTGCTCGTCAGGCTTTCGTAAACACGCCTATTGAAGCTGGTAACGAATTTGTCGGGCGGAAGCCTTTTGAGAACATCTCCGCAGGCGTCATGATTATTGTAGAGATAATATATGATACCCGCTTCAGCGGCGGATTCTCGTCTGTGTTCATTGGCTTCGGGGTTTATGGTGTCACGCTTGTCAGCGAAGGTTATAGTGCGAGTCCATTCCTTTTTGCTATACTGATAGCGACGGTTTTTAAGTATAGCATTAAGTTCTGCATTGACAGTTGTGATGCTCACATTCTGTTCAGCCGCCACCTTTTTTGCGTATATCTCACGCTCAGTAGGGGAGCTTATATCCGCAAGGACTTTATAGGCTTTTTTGAGATAATCTATCCTGCCTATATCAGTGTCCATATCAATGCCGTCTTTGCATTTTTCTAGCTCAAACTCTATTGCACCGTCTGATTTTTTCAGCAAATGGCGAAAGTGGTCTGCTCCGAATTTGTTTATGTACTCATCAGGGTCTTTTGCACCGTTCATTTTTATAACGGTGGTTTTAAGACCGGTCTCACCGAGAATTTTTATTGCTCTCGTTGTGGCTTTCTGACCTGCGCCATCTGCGTCATAGCATATGACAACGTTGTCTGCGTAGTTGGATATTATCTTCGCCTGTTCAGGGGTGAGCGCAGTTCCGCAGGAAGCTACGGCGTTCTCAAAGCCTGCCTGATTAAGGGAAATAACGTCAAGGTTACCCTCACACAGAAGAATGGTCTTATCTTTCACTGCGGCGTTTTTGGCGAAGTTCATGGAGAAAAGAAATCTGTTTTTTGAATACACAAGGGTATCTTTTGAGTTAAGGTATTTTCTCTTATCGTCAGGTGTGAGCGCTCTTCCGCCAAAGCCCACTATATGACCTGCAAGGTCGATAAAAGGGAACATTGCACGATTTACGAAGAAATCGAACGTATTTCGGGTATTCTTCTGTGAACGTGAGATAAGCGAGCCTTGCTCCAATTCTTCCTCGGTAAAGCCCTCAGAGAGCATATAGCTTTTCAAGGCAGACCAACTGTTTGGAGCAAAGCCCATTCCATATTTCTTTATGGTTTCAATACTGAGCTTACGTTTGTTTATAAGATAGTCAAGACATTCCTTGCCCTGTGGTGTCTTTAGCTGATGATAGAAAAACCTTGCGGCTGTTTTATTCATTTCATAGAAGCGCTTTCTGGTATCGGTGCGCTTGCTGTCATAGCCGTTATCCTCCGGAAGCGGCACTCCGCCACGTTCTGCAAGGAGCTTGACAGCTTCCCAATAGTCCAGATTATTGTACTTCATTGTAAAAGTGATAACATCTCCGCCTGCTCCGCAGCCAAAGCAGTGAAAATACTCTTTGTCAGGGTGAATATGGCAGGACGGGGTTTTTTCGTTGTGAAAAGGGCAGAGGCAAACATAATCTCTGCCTGTTCTTTTGAGGGTGACGTAGCTGCTCATGACCTCTGCGATAGGGTTGGCAGCTTTAAGTCTTTCTATAAAATCTATAGGCAGTGGCAAATTTCTTCCTCCTTGGGTATGCGCTAATACTTTGTCCACCCCAATGGGATAAACAGATTTTTAAAGGTCTCAATGGCAAAGCCGTCTGTCATGCCTGATATGTAATCGCAGATAGCACGGTCAATTCCGAACTGATAGGCGAGATTCATATAAAAGGCAGGCAGCTTTTCGATATGATGAACATAGTAGTCATAGAGCTTTGCTATCATGTCTTTAGCCTTGACTTCTTCTGATTTGCACTTTGGATTTGTGTACACAAAGTCAAACATAAATCTATGCAGTGCAGTGTAGGCGTCACTCACTTCGTCGTCCATATGCAGGCTTTCGGCTCCGCCCTTGATAAGCGAGGTCACAAGAGTGGTTATCCTCTCAGACTTGGATCCGCCAAGAATCTTTGTGATGTTTTTCGGGATATCCTCCTCGGTCATAATGCCTGCACGAACGGAATCGTCGATATCGTGATTTATATAGGCGATAACGTCTGCAAATCGCACAACATAGCCCTCTTTCGTGTCGGCTATCATGTTAGTGTGCTTTAATATTCCGTCACGGACTTCTTCTGTGAGGTCAAGACCCTTGCCGTCTTTTTCCAAAATATCCACTACACGCAGGCTTTGCTCATAATGGTGAAAGCCGTCAGGGCTAAGCTCGTTGAGAGCCCTTTCTCCTGCATGACCAAAAGGCGTATGACCAAGGTCATGACCCAGTGCGATAGCTTCGGTGAGATCTTCGTTGAGCCGCAAAGCTCGTGAGATAGTCCGTGCGATCTGACTTACCTCAAGTGTATGAGTAAGTCGTGTTCTATAATGGTCGCCTGCAGGGGACAGATAGACCTGAGTTTTATGCTTCAGCCGTCTGAAAGAGTTGCAGTGAAGTATCCTGTCACGGTCACGCTGGAAACACGTCCTCAGCGGACAAGGTTCGCAAGGCTCTTTACGCCCTTTTGAATCAACAGACAAGCAGGCGTTTTCGCTCAGAAGTTGTTTTTCAAACAACTCGGTTTGTTCTCTCGGCAGCACAAAAATTCCCCCTTACAGTATATAAAACATACTAACTCTATATAATATATACTATAATAGTTCAAAAAAGCCTTTATTTTTACATAAAGGCTGAATGTTTTTGTATAATCGCACAAATCTCATGCAAAATCAGCGAGAAGATTTGTTTCTTCTGACAATTCAAGCTTGCCGCAGGATATATCCGTAAGCTGTTTTTTCAGCTTGTCTGATAATTCAGACTTCACAAGAAACGCAAGATCTACAGAATCGGCAAAGTCCTCTTTTTCCATTATCACGCCATATTCGGGCAGTGCATAGCTGACCTTGCCATAAAGTGTATAGTCGCAGGAAAAGGATATTCTTGAACACTCACACATTTTCATTTTTCTTGCAGCGTTCACCGCCATTGAACAACCTTGAGAATAGGCTCTTGTAAGACCGCTTGCCCCCAAAAGTATTCCACCGAAATATCGTGTCATCACCACACAAACGTCTGTAAGCCCAGATTTGTTTATTACATCAAGCACAGGCACTCCGCCTGTACCCTGTGGCTCACCGTCGTCGCTGTATCGTGAAACGTTACCCTCTCTCAATACATAGGCATAAACGTTGTGCCTAGCCTTGCGGTTTTCGGCTTTTATCCTGTTTATAAATGCGACAGCCTCATCAGCGGTGCTGACAGGTGCGATATGCCCGATAAATTCGGACTTTTTCTCCGTAAAGCTCGCCTGAGCTTCCTCATAGATTGTTGTATATCCCATTTGGTTTCCTCATATAAAAGAAAAAAGGAACGGAATTATCCGTTCCCTTTGAAAATTAGTCAAGATTAAATCTCTTCTTGAATCTGTCAACACGTCCGCCTGTATCTACGAGCTTCTGCTTACCTGTGTAGAATGGGTGGCACTTAGAACAAATTTCAACCTTGATATCCTTCTTTGTAGAACGAGTATGGATAACATTACCGCATGCGCAAGTAATTGTTGTTTCCTCATACTTTGGGTGAATTCCTTCTCTCATTTGACTTCCTCCTTCCAAACTAAAATTATGACTCATAGAAGCCCATCATTTCAGTTTAGACAGTAGTTCTATGTAGTATTTATCAATATGCTGAACAAATCAGCTTTATTATTATACCATTATATACGTCACTTGTCAAGCACTTAACACTTTTTTTACAATTATCCTGCCCATTTCGACAAAACAAAAAGGCAACCCATTGGCTGCCCTTTGCTTGTGTAAAAATTTTGGAGAGGATGAAACGAGCTAAGAGTTTGATCTTAGTGTTTACATTCTTTTTCTTTCTCTGTTCTACATTACATATTATAGCCTTTAGGGGCTGTAACTTCAAGAACAGACAAGTTACATTTCACTACAATACTGTTACAAATTATTTCAATTTGTAACTTTAAAATAACCTTAAATTTTTCTCAATGCAGGCTTATTATTCGTGGTCAACTCCGTATGCTGCACGGTATTCCAGCATTTTGTCAAGATACTCTTTGCCCTCAACAACACCGTCCTGAATAGCCTTGATGATATCGTTGATGTTTACGATAGAGTATACCTTTACGCCAAAGTCTTTATAAGCCTGTTCAACAGCTGAAAGGTCAGTATCCAGTGCCTTTTCCATTCTGTCAACTGTTATCACCATGCCTGTTACGTTTACGTCTGCGGCACTTTTGAGCTTTGGCATTGACTCTCTGAGAGCCTTGCCAGATGTCATAACATCGTCGATGATTATTACCTTTTCTCCGTCTGCAAGCTTCTTTCCAACGAACATTCCGCCCTCGCCGTGATCCTTAGCTTCCTTTCTGTCAAAGCAGTAAGAAACGTTAATGCCATACTTTGTTGCAAGCGCGATAACGGCTGAAACAGCAAGAGGAATACCCTTATATGCAGGTCCGAAAAGTGTTTCAACAGGTATTTTGTTGTCAGCTATGCAATCAGCGTAAAAGCCGCCCAGTTTTGCAAGCTGTTCACCTGTTTTATAGTTTCCGCAGTTGATGAAATACGGAGCTTTTCTGCCACTTTTAAGAGTGAAGTCGCCAAATGTGAGAACTCCGCTGTCTACCATAAATTTTATAAATTCTTCCTTGTAGGTCATATTGAACTTCCTTTCAATTATGTTACTTTGATTATACCACATTTTTCACGGCTTTGCAAGGTTTTTTTGTCTGCCGAACATAAGTCCGTGAGAGCCTGTGGCAAGGCAGAAAACGCCGTGTTCTCGCATATCTCCGCATATTGAGTGTATAACGCCGTATTGCTGTCTATCGGTGTTTATACGTGCGAAGCTTTCGCCAAGATCATCAGAAATATAAAAGCCGTATTCACCACTGATATTTCCTGTGACATACATTGCAGGAGTTTCCTTAAGCCCTTTTCCAAAGCCTATGCAGTTAATCCTGTCCTCAGGGAGAATATCACTTATACCCACGCTGTCACTCTTTATCTCAAAGCGGTAAAGTCCTTTTATGCCGTTTGCAAGCCAGAATACTCCGCTTTTATCTGGCTGTCTTGAAAGCTGATAGTGAGCGTATCGTGGACACTTTATGTCCGTTTTTATGGACACTTCTCTGAAAGTCGCACCTTTGTCACGGTTGATGTAAAGCCCCAGATTTTCTCGTTCTGCTATGGCGAAGAAAAGATCGCTGTTGTAATAGTCCGAGAAAATTTTTACGTTGTGTTCATCTGCTGAGTTTCCACTGCTGTCCGTAAAAATGGACTTTTGCCATGTTTTGCCCTCATCGTCGGTATAGCAGACAGCCTTGTTAGAAAAGCCTCTGCCGCCTGCAACAGCCCACATTATGCGTTTGCCGTCGGCAGATATCGCTGTCCAACCTGAGTCTACATTAGGCTTTTCGATGTTGTCAAGTTTTTTGTCTATAAACTCAGAAAGCCCACGGGGCATGGGAAGTCTTTCCCATGTTGAACCGCAATCTTTGGATAAGATCAGACCACCTTTTGTTTTGCCCGTCCAGTTGCCACGGGGAGTTGCGACGATGTATTCGGGGTCGCTGAGGGTGAGATCAGCATTAAGGCAGGTGATGTAGCGGTCGCCATTTTCGTTTGCAAAGGAATTTTCGCACTCACTGTCATAATCTTCAAAGGCAAAGCCTCCAAGGTCGCCAATGATATCTATAATGCGATTCCTGCCATGGGGAGTGGTGTATACATTAAGGTGAACAGTTTCCTCGATGCCCTCGCAGAATGGTTTGACAAGCACATCTCCGCTTGCAAGACCTGTTATCATGAACAGACCTGTTCCTGTGTTGAACAAGGCTGTGTCGCTGTCAAAAGGTGAAAGCTTTATGTCGCTTATCCAGTGGACACAGTTTCCGCCGCCGTTGTATCGTGGTTTCATGTATGGGATATTCCAATCGAAGCGGTTGTAGTTAAGACCATTCATTATTATCTTCCAGTTTTCACCGCTGTCGGTGCTTGTATAGATTATATCTCCGCCATTTTTTCGGCAGACAGTTGATAGCAAAAGCATTTTGCCGTTGGAACATATTCCGCTGTAGCCGCATGGGATATGGTCCTCGGGGGTGATGTCTTTGTCAAAAACAGTCACTCCATTTTCGATGCGGTATCTGTATACCTTGCCGCCTGAAAGCGAGCCTGTGTCGCAAGCATAAGCACCCATGCCACCGTAGAATACTTCTCCGCTTGAAGCAAAAGTGATGTATATATATCTGCTGTCGCTGGTGATACGCTGTGGCACGAAGCCATAATAGGAGGAGTTTTCATATTTCACAGGGGGGGCGGTGAGGGGAACGAAGCTTTTCAAGCCGTCTGTGGAGCAATACAGAGTGTGACCTCTTGTTACACCGTCAGGGGAGTTTGCTTCACCTGAACAGCCTGCTATAAAAAGTTTGCCCTCACTGTCTGTCCATATAAGCGAGATGTTTTTCTCGCCAAACAGGTCTACGCTTTGCCAGCTATCGCCCATATCCTCAGAATAGATAATTCCTGCGGTCTGAGAGCCGAAATACACCCTGCCGTTTTTGTAAATAAGTCTGTCACCTGTGGCTCTGCCAACTTCATTTCCGTGAACGCTGCATGGCAGTGCCTTTTGTATTATATTTTCTCCCTTGTCATCAGATATGCAGATATAATTTGAACGTTTATCTCCGCATGTGAAAAACAGCTTATTGGGGTCATTTTCATCAAGGGCTATTGCAAGGGGATAGGTCTGTGCAGGGTCGTCTGCGGTAACTTTGTCTGCCAGATACGCCCAAGTTTGTTTATCAAAGTCATAGCGGTAGATACCGCCTATGTCAGTGCGGATATACAGCGTTCTGCTGTCGGTGGGGTGAAAAGTGATACCTGTCACAAAGCCGCCTCCGCCTATTTTCAGATTGCCATATTCGTATTTGACAGGTGAAAGAATTTTCATATATTTCTCCGTTACCATTCGATAGTAGAAACGTCAACAGGATCTTTGTTTATCTCAACTTTGTCTACCTTGCTGTTTTTGACGGTTATAACTCTGTCAGCCATTGGTGCGATAGCGGAGTTGTGTGTGATGACTATAACTGTCACACCGTCATTTCGGCAGGTATCCTGCAAAAGTCTGAGGATATTTTTGCCTGTGTTGTAATCAAGAGCGCCCGTTGGTTCGTCGCAAAGAAGAAGCTTAGGATTTTTCGCCAATGCTCGTGCGATAGAAACACGCTGCTGCTCGCCGCCTGAAAGCTGGGAGGGGAAGTTGTTCATTCTGTCCTCAAGTCCCACTTTTTTCAGCACTTCTTCAGGCTGTGAGGCATGTGCGCATATCTGTGTGGCAAGCTCTACATTTTCCTTAGCAGTAAGATTATTCACAAGATTATAGAATTGAAAAACAAAGCCTATGTCATATCTGCGGTATGTTGTGAGCTGCTTTTTATTAAAAGTGGCAATGTCCTTGCCGTCAACAAGGATCTTGCCCTCGTCGCAGGTATCCATGCCGCCGAGCATATTAAGTATAGTAGTTTTTCCAGCACCGCTTGCGCCTACTATAACAGCAAATTCGCCCTTTTCTATCTCAAATGAAACACCGTCTGCGGCATTTATGGTTATCTCGCCCATTATGTATCTTTTATAAACGTTCTCGAATTTTACAAAGCTCATAGTCTGCACCCCCATATTGTCTTTACGTTATTGTATCACAATAATATGAACATTTCAAGGGCTTTTGCTACTTGAAATGGTGGAAGTGATATGTTATAATTGTATCTGAAATAGGCGTGGGCCTCACATTTTGACAAGGAGAGATATAAATGGAATTTCAGAAGCTTATTGAAAGCAGAAGAAGCATAAGAAAATATGACGGCAGTAAAAAGGTAACAAAAGAGCAGATAGAAACGCTCATAGCTGCCGCAACAGAAGCACCATCGTGGAAAAACTCTGAAACTGCAAGGTATTACTGTGTTCTCAGCGACGAGATGACAAAGAGGGTAAGAGAGGAGTGCTTGCCTGGATTTAACAGAGAAAGGTCCGAAAATGCAGCGCTTCTTGTAACGACTTTTGTACACACAAGAGCAGGTTTTGACAAAGAGGGTGATCCTGATAATGAAGTCGGCAATGGCTGGGGCTTTTACGATCTTGGTCTGCACAATGAGATACTTCTTCTCAAAGCGGCTGAGCTTGGCTTAGGCTCGCTTGTAATGGGCATCAGGGACGGAGAAAAGCTCCGTGAGGTGCTTGAAATACCTGAAAGCGAGATCGTAGTATCGGTTATAGCCGTTGGCTATCCAGCAGAAGCCCCTGCCAGACCTAAAAGGAGAGCTGTTGAGGATATTGCAAAGTTCTTTTAATATGGGAGTTATGCAGTTTTTTAGCTTGTATTTGTGATATTGACCTTCCTGCGCTTTAGTTTGGTCGTCAGACCTTTCTTACAGCATGGGGAGGTCTTTTTTTGCATAAAAATAAGGCGTTAGAACAAAATCTAACGCCTTACTGATATTCTTTTGAACACGAAGTCTTATCGTTGTCCCATTACAAAACTTGTGAATTGGCTTAAAACCTTACTTCATAGCCTCTTCAACTGCAACTGCGCAAGCAACTGTAGCACCAACCATTGGGTTGTTGCCCATACCGATAAGACCCATCATCTCAACGTGTGCAGGAACTGAAGAAGAACCAGCAAACTGAGCGTCGCTGTGCATTCTTCCCATTGTATCTGTCATACCATAAGAAGCAGGACCAGCAGCCATGTTATCTGGGTGCAGAGTTCTACCTGTTCCTCCGCCTGAAGCTACTGAGAAGTATTTCTTGCCCTTCTCAAGTCTTTCCTTCTTGTATGTACCTGCAACTGGGTGCTGGAATCTTGTTGGGTTTGTTGAGTTACCTGTGATAGAAACGTCTACGTTCTCTTTCCACATGATAGCAACGCCCTCGGTAACATCGTTAGCACCGTAGCAGTTTACCTTAGCTCTCAGACCGTCAGAGTATGCCTTGCGGAATACTTCCTTAACTTCGCCTGTGTAGTAATCCATTTCTGTTTCAACATATGTGAAGCCGTTGATTCTAGCGATGATCTGTGCAGCGTCCTTGCCAAGACCGTTAAGAATAACTCTCAGAGGCTTTGTTCTAACCTTGTTAGCCTTCTCAGCGATACCGATAGCACCCTCAGCGGCAGCGAATGATTCGTGGCCTGCGAGGAATGCGAAGCACTCTGTGTCCTCTTCAAGAAGCATCTTGCCGAGGTTACCGTGACCAAGACCAACCTTTCTCTGGTCAGCTACAGAACCAGGGATACAGAAAGCCTGAAGTCCCTCGCCAATAGCAGCAGCAACGTCAGCAGCTCTTGTGCAGCCCTTCTTGATAGCGATAGCGCAGCCTACTGTGTAAGCCCACTTAGCGTTCTCAAAGCAGATAGGCTGAATGCCCTCAACGAGCTTATAAATGTCAAGACCCTTAGCCTTGCATACGTCAGCACACTCTTCGATAGTGTTGATACCGTACTGATTGATAACAGCAAGGATCTGCTTTTCTCTTCTCTCATATGATTCAAATAAAGCCATTGTAACAAATCCTCCTTATTCTTTTCTTGGGTCAACGATCTTAACAGCGTCAGCTACTCTACCGTACTGACCCTGTGCTTTTTCAAAAGCAGTGTTAGCATCGTCGCCAGCCTTGATGAAGTCCATCATCTTGCCGAAGTTTACAAACTTGTAGCCGATGATCTCGTCATCTTCGTTAAGTGCAAGACCTGTAACATAGCCGTCTGTCATTTCAAGGTATCTAGGACCCTTTGCAAGTGTACCATACATAGTACCTACCTGTGAACGAAGTCCCTTACCAAGGTCCTCAAGACCAGCGCCTACTACAAGACCGCCCTCAGAGAATGCACTCTGTGAACGACCGTAAACGATCTGGAGGAAAAGCTCTCTCATAGCTGTGTTGATAGCGTCGCAAACGAGGTCTGTGTTAAGAGCCTCGAGAACTGTTCTGCCTGGAAGGATCTCTGATGCCATAGCAGCAGAGTGTGTCATACCTGAGCAGCCGATAGTTTCAACGAGACATTCCTGGATAACGCCCTCTTTTACGTTAAGTGTCAGCTTGCAGCAGCCCTGCTGTGGAGCACACCAGCCGATACCGTGTGTAAAGCCTGAGATATCCTTGATTTCCTTAGCTTTTACCCACTTTGCTTCTTCTGGAATTGGAGCTGCACCGTGAGCAACGCCCTGAGCGATAGGGCACATTGTTTCAACTTCGTGAGAATAAACCATTATTTACATAACTCCTCTCAAATGATTTTGGTGTAAATGTTGTATATTACATACACTCATATTATAACGCATATTTCGCCATTTTGCAATAGTATTTTATGATTTTTAATATTTTTTTCTCATTCTGTGGTAATTATAACGCTGCTGAGAGGTGCGAGTCTGAGTGGCAGCTTATAGTTTGTGGTATAAAGACCGCTGTTTATGCAGTTTGATCCACTATAAATATCACGGTCAGAGTTGAGAAGCTCTTTGTAGGCTCCGTTTTGCTCGACCTTCAGGCTATAGTTCTGATAGCTTCCGGAAAAATTGAACACCATATAAAGCGTCTTGCCGGAAGGGTCGCTTCTGCGGTAGGCATAAATGCACTGATTTTTGTTGTCTGCGTCTATCCAGCGGAAAGATGTGGAATTATAGTCGGACTTATACAGTGCAGGCTGTTCAAGATAAAGCTTGTGGAGTGCTTTCACATACTCGTGTAATGAATCGTGTATAGGATATGTGAGCAAATTCCAGCCAAGCTCTTTTTCATCACGCCATTCAAGATATTCGCCAAGCTCGTTGCCCATGAAGTTGAGTTTCTTGCCAGGGTGAGTGAACTGGAAAGTATACAGTGCTCTTATGGTAGCAAACTGCTCCTGCTGACTGCCGAACACCTTATCCACCATGGTTTTCTTGCCGTGAACTACCTCGTCGTGGGAATAAGGAAGAATGAAAAGGTCATTATAGAAATAACTCATGGAGAAAGTCATTTTATTGTGATGATTTCTGCGTTCAAAAGGCGGAGTCTTTATATAATTGATGGTATCGTTCATGAAGCCCAGATCCCATTTATAGTCAAAGCCAAGACCGCCGAACTCTACAGGGGCAGTGACCTTTGTGTAGTTTGTGGAATCTTCTGCGAAAAGCATAACGTCAGGGTGCATTTTCTGAATGGTGTAATTAGTGTTCTTCAAGAACCATATACCGCTGTCGTTCACAGCGTCATCAGTGTGGCCGTGACGATAGATAAGGTTTGCAACTGCGTCATATCTCAATCCGTCAACATGATATTTTTCTATCCAGAAATTAACTGAGGATTTTACAAAGCTAAGCACATGAGGCTTTGTGTAGTCAAACAGGGCAGTACTCCACTCGGAGTATCTGTCATACTCATTGTCGCTTTCAAAGAGGAAGCTTCCGTCATATATGTGCAGGGCATAGAAATCACGGACAAAATGTACGGGTACAAAGTCCAGAATAATGCCGATATTTTCCGCATGACAAGCGTCTATGAACTTCATAAGCCCTCTAGGGTCGCCGTAACGGCTGGTTGCGGAGAAATATCCCGACACCTGATAGCCCCATGAGCCGTCATAAGGATATTCCGTCAGTGGCAGAAGCTCGATATGGGTATAGCCCATTTCCTTTACATAAGGTATGAGCAGGTCTATCATTTCTTCATAGGTGTAAAAGCGGTCGGTTTCTTCTTTTCCCTCTTTTATGCGCCACGAGCCGAAATGCACCTCATATATGTTCATAGGCTTTTCATAGCATTTGTCACGCTTTGAGAGCCATTCTTGGTCATTCCAGTTATAGCTGTCGATATCATACACCACAGACGCATTTTTCGGTCTTACCTCGCTGTACACCGCAAATGGGTCTGAGCGGTAGTGCTTTTCAAGAGTAGGCGTTGTGATAACATACTGATAAATGTCACCCTCTTTTGCAGGGTGTTCAACGCTCCATACCCCACGTTCATCGCATTCCATAGGGATAATATCTCCATTCAGGCAAAGCTCTACCTTTCTTGCATGGGGCGCATAGGTGGAAAATCTTATGCCGTTCTCTATTTTTACTGCCCCCAGGGCTTCATACGCTCTACAGCTTTGACCATTTATAAATTCTGTGATGATATTGTCTTTCATGCCGTTTCCCCCTGTGAAAAATATGATAATGATAAAATATTTATAAAAAGTTATTGAAATTTCATAAATTTATGATATAATAAAAGTTAGCGCAAATTGTCTGCTTTTTTGACATTAATTCAGTTTAGTCTGATTTTTCCTCAAAAAAGGCCTTTTGTCGTTATGAATCTGAAAGGAATGTAGTTAAATGTCAAGCTCTGCGATAACCAAAAGTGCTTTGTGTGATTCACTGAAAAAACTCTGCGAGCAAAAACCCTTTGATAAAATATCCATATCCGATATAACAGGAGAGTGCGGTCTTAACCGCCAGTCTTTTTATTACCATTTTCAGGATAAATATGAGCTTCTGAGCTATATCTATCTTCACGAGCTTTTCGCTGACATCACAAAAGGCGTAAACTACGACAACTGGTATGAGCGTCTTGAAGGATTTCTCGTAAATATGCTCAAAGACAAGCGCTTTTACTCAAACACGCTAAAAAGCAACGAAAAGATATTCGAGCATTATCTTTTCAGAAGTAT
Organism: Ruminococcus sp. N15.MGS-57; assembly: GCF_000980385.1. NCBI lineage: Bacteria > Bacillati > Bacillota > Clostridia > Eubacteriales > Oscillospiraceae > Ruminococcus > Ruminococcus sp. N15.MGS-57. Next base: position 60,076 of record NZ_LARF01000018.1, on the reverse strand, counting down.
GCACAAGCTGTTCATCAGATTTTTCTATCACGCTGTTGCTATAACCAGAAAGCGTTCCGATAAGGCGAAGTTCTTTGCCGATTTTTATTCTCATGGCTATTGCGGAATAATAATAGATTGGGCAACGGGCGGAATGAGAGAAACTCCACATGACGTAATGCTGAAAATGCGTGAGCTTGCATACGAAAATGTTACCATTGGTGAGGGATTCAGACAGAACCTTTGACAAAAGTCACACAATCACTTTGTTATTTTATCATATTTTATGTAATAAGTGAATAGACAAACCTAAACATACGACAAAAAAAGCGACAGATCCAGATTTCTGTCGCTTTTATTTTTTTCCTACTTTGAAGCTTTTGATTTTCTTCTGTCAATAATAACGAATGCTATGAATATCAGCAAGCCTGCCCCTGAGAGAACTATACCCTCGTGGAGCAAAGGTGCGGTAAAGGTTATCTTTATGCTGTGTCTGCCCTTTGGTATCTTGAAGCCAAGGAATGCAGTGTCGGTCTTTTCACACTGCACTTCTTTGCCGTCGATCTCGGCGGTGAAGCCGTCGGTATACGGAATGGAAATGGTGAAATAGCCGTCATTTTTAACGTCTATAGTGCCGTTTATCACATTTCCGTGAGAGGTCTTCTTGTCTATCATGAACGGGTCAACGTCACGCACAAGGCTGTCTTTGTCGATGACATAACAGCGAACGTTGGTTATCTCATACTTGCCGTCAGAGAAATTCACTTTAACGCTGTCTGCACTATAGTCCTGACCTGTGGTTATGACATATTCAAAACGTCTGTTATTATTGTAATACTTCCAATCAGGTGCAGTGAGCTTGTTTTTATTGCCGTTTATGGACACCCAAGCGTCCTTTCTGCCACCCTTTATATCGTTGTTCACATTGAAAGATACAAACATTATCTCGTTGTTTGTGAGCGTTTCGGGAAGCGTTATCTCCTGAGTGAAAGGCTTTTTAGCGTCAATGGTGTATTTTCCCCATTCACGCTTTATCTGGTCGCACTCTGTAAAGTTGATGGAGCGTACCTTTTTGATATCAGATGAAAATGACTTTTCCGTCTTATCCTCAACTATTATATTATTGAAAAGAGCTTCCACTGAGTAAGGATAATTCAGGGAATTATATTCTTTTCTGCCGATAAGAGCATTGGTAGCATATCCGAAAGGCAGAACGTCATTGTTTTCATAAAGTGAAAGGCTTCCGCTCTCTTTTATCTTCTTGTAGCCTGACACTGCCTTTACCGGGTCGTCAGTGATAAGATATCTGTTTGAAAAATACATATCAGCAATAAGGCTTCGTGTCTGAGTGGTCAGGGAAGTGTTGCGGTATGAATTTTCGTTGTATATCTCGCTGTAATAAAATTTGTTGTAATCTTTATTGTGCAGTGAGGAATATATTGACATGGTGTAATAATCTGCATTATATATCATGTTCACTGTGTTCACTTCGTCAACGCAGTTTGAAGTTCTCGATATCTCCTCTTGCGAGCCGACATAATCTGCAAGTGTATTCATATCACTGCTGTTATCATATTCAAGCTCTCTTAAAGGCACAAGCTCGTCTGCAAAGTTTGCATATACTGTGGATACCACGAGGCAAAGGGACATTCCTATATTAAGTATGAATTCTTTTTTGCAACGTCTGTATACAAACAGGCTCGACATAAGCACAACAAAGTCAGCGATAATATAAAACTCCACTTTTTTGGTGGTTTTGAACCAGAAAACTCCTGCCAATGCAACTAAAAGGGTTATCACTGCAAGTGGTTTAAGCTTTAGCTTTCCTCTTATTATATCAAAATAGGTGTGTCCGAAAAGGAGCATACCAAGAGGAAGGAAAGGTATAAGAACTTTCGGGTCAACATACAGTGTGCCGTTTAACATATAGACTATTATAGGGCAGGTGGCTATTACCATCATAACGATCCCGAGAAATCTTCTATAGCGTTGTTTTGAGAACACCGCCGATATTATGCTAAGCACTGTGAAAAGGCAAAGTCCCATTGAGTAGTGATAATAGAGCAGGAATTTCAAGTTTACACCTGGTATGAACGACTTGAGATCAACATGGCTGTTGCCTGCCTCTCTGCCGGAGAGCATACAGTGCAGTGTCGGCAGGATAAGTACGCACGCCATTATCACTGCCAGGATAAGCCTGAAAGCGAATGCTGTTCCGTCTTTGCAGAACTTCTTGAAAGTTGGCTTTTCATTTATTTTCAGCCAGCGATAAACGCCATACACTGCCATTGCCGCAAGACCCGACACTGCAAAGAAATAGCTTGTCATGAGCATCAAAAATGCCCAAAGCGTCACCATGTATTTTCTCTTGCCCTCAAAATAATCCTCGATAGCCATAAAACCTAAAAGCAGGAACGGCATATAATTCACGAACATTATGTGCCTGTGACTGTGGAAGATAAGGGGTGCTGAAAAGAGAAACACAAAGCTCAGTGCAAACGCTGTGTTGTCTGTGAATTTCTGACGCATCCATATATAGAATATCCACAGGCTTGCTATAATGCCTATTATGGATACTATCTGTATATAGGTGGACATTTTCACAAAGGGCAGAAGATAAGAAAAAAGTATTAAAGGCGAATAAAGCCCATAATATGACAGATTATAGATGTTCTCACCACAACCTATGTTCGGGGCGAAGGAGGGAAAAAAGTCACCTGTTTTGTAAAAGAGCTTTCTGAAATAATCAGGGATAGCATAGTGCTGTCCGCCCCAATCAAGCTCAGAGCCATAGGCGTATTTAAACCTTGTGAGCGCAAGGACAAACAGAAGATATATCCCCGTAAGCACACAAAGATGTATTATATTTTTCTTACTGAGCTTCATTCACAGCCACTCCCATCGCAGTTGCAGTTTGTTTTTTCATTTCAGGGTGTTCGCTGTAGCGTTTATACAGCGTCCAATCCTCATAATAAGCCATATGCCACAGCTTGTTTACAGTTTTCTTTTGAGAGGTATACATATCCGCAAGCTTTTTCTTGAACTCGTATCTCTCTTTTGATATCTTTGGCAAAGTGTTGCCCACCACTTTCAGACGGCTAGCCTTGTAATACTTGCCAAAGCAGTAAAGGTCGCACTGGATATCGTTCTTATCGTATATCTCAGTGACGTAATTATGCACGTTTACATGGTGGATATGACCATATTCGCCTTTTTGATTATGCACAGCTATAAGCTTCCAATCCTTGCAGGTCATTATCTTTTCAAGGTCAGATTCGATACCGTCCTTAACAAGCGCCCAATCGTCACGCTTACCCCTGACTTTATCAGGATATTCAAGCATTATACACTCGTTGCCCGAGGCAGTCACCACGTCCTTGAACTCCTGAGAACGCACCTTATTTCTTCCGTTTGTTACACACACAACAAGATAGCCTTTATCATAAAGATGTCCTCCGCCCCAAAGCACTTCGTCATCAGGGTGAGCCACTATCATAAGCTTATCAGCCTTTGATGACGAAGCAAGCTGTAACTGTATGGCGGATATAGGCGCAACGTCATAAGCCTGATTAACAGTATCTCTTATGTGTCTTTCATAGCCTAAAAACCACAGTGTGCCTATAAAAATGACTATTGCCAGAATTATTGCTGTTTCCTTTATATGCCGTCTTGTAAATCTGAGCATAAAAATGCCCGCACCCTTGCAGGATCTCTTCTGCGAGATACGGGCGTTCACCTCTTTCTTTATTACTTGTTGTTCACATAGTCTATAAATCTTTCAAATGCAGCTTTTCCGTCTTTGTTTCTCTTATAAACGCCTGCATGTTCAAGCACCTTTGCGAACACGATGCCTATTTCTTTCTGCAAGACCTCGTGAACGTTCTCGGCTGTTATATTGTTTTTCTTTGATATCTCCTCAGCCCAGTCAGCGTGCTTTTCTATCAGCTTGTCACGGCGTACACCCGCTGTTCCCTCTGTGACCAGAACCTGAGCAAGCTTCTCCATTTCGCCTTTAAGTCTTGACGGAAGCACTGCAAGACCCATTACTTCGATAAGACCGATATTTTCTTTCTTTATATGATGAAGCTCCTGATGGGGGTGATAAACGCCAAGAGGATATTCCTCGGTTGTGATGTTGTTTCTAAGCACAAGGTCAAGCTCATATCTGCCGTTTCTCATTCTTGCGATAGGGGTGATAGTGTTGTGCGGCTCACCTTCAGTTTCAGCGTAAATGAACGCTTCTTCGTCGGTGTAGCCCCTCCAGGCTTTGAGTATCTTGTCAGCAAGGTCAACGAGAGCGTTTTTGTCCTCGCTGTTTATTCTGATAACTGACATAGGCCATTTAACGATGCCAGCGTCAACGTTCTCAAAGCCCTTGAAAACTATCTTTTCTTCAACAGGGGCTTTCGCCATTGCAAAAGTATAATGACCACCCTGAAAATGTTCGTGCGAAAGGATAGATCCGCCAACGATAGGCAGGTCAGCGTTTGAACCTATGAAATAGTGCGGAAACTGTCTGACAAAGTCAAAAAGCTTCTCAAATGCTGAACGGTCTATTACCATAGGCGTATGCTTTTTATTGAAAAGGATACAATGCTCGTTGTAATAAACATATGGGGAATACTGAAGTCCCCAGTCTGTGCCGTTTATTTTAAGGGATATAACACGGTGGTTCTGTCTTGCAGGGGAGTTCACTCGTCCTGCATATCCCACGTTCTCATAGCACAGCAGGCACTTAGGATATCCCGACTGCTTTGCAAGCTTTGCCGCCGCAATGGCTTTCGGGTCTTTTTCAGGCTTGGAAAGATTGATAGTTATATCAAGGTCGCCGTACTCTGTTGGAGCTATCCAGCGCATATCCTTCTTTACTCTGTATCTTCTTATGTAGTCCGTGTCCTGCGAAAGCTTGTAGAAATAGTCAGTTGCGACCTTTGCAGACTGGTGGTTGTAAAGTCCCCAGAACTTTGTGTCTACCTCTGACGGTCTTGGAGTAAGAAGCCCCATGAGTTTTGTGTCGAAAAGATCTCTGTATACAATAGAATTTTCTGTAAGGCCCTTTTCCACAGCGTAATCGAGAAGCTCTTTGAGAGTGCTTTCAAGATCAACGTTAGAAAACTCCTCCGCTGGTTCGTCATATTCCTCAAGGTCAAGGGCTTCAAGAAGCCTGTTTGTGGTATAAACTCTGTCGCTCTCCTCAATAAGTCCGCTTTCCAGACCATATGTTACAAGCTTTTTAATGCTTTCAAATATCATGTTATAGATCCCCTTTTGTACAAAAGTATGAGGGGTAACCCCCCAGCCAGCATCTATTATTATAGACCATTGCTTATTCTTTGTCAACCGACAGACAGGCTAATTAAGATACTTTTAAGCATTTGAAAAGCGTAATAAGAATATTTTAAGATTATTTTGCAGGGGACGCCAGCCCCTACATTTAATGCTATGAAAAACGATCTAGCATCGAATATTAACAAATTGTTAAATCGGCAATTGTCCTATTGACAAAAGCGGGAAGTATGGGTATAATAAAAACAATATGACAAAGGCGTTGACAGGAACAAAAGCAAAGTTCTGACATTACAGAGAGCCGTCGGTGGGTGCAAGACGGTATGCGGAATTTGTGATAACTCGTCCCCGAGCCTGAACGGTGAAATCTTACTAGCCGCTCACGGGTTCTCCCGTTATAGAGATACGCATTGATAGATGCGGCTGAGATATGCGGTGTGAGCCGTATATGAATGAGAGTGGTAACACGGCAAAGCTCGTCTCTCCTTTTTGGTAGGAGTGGCGATTTTTTTTTATGACTTTTTCCACATCACTATCAAAATAATTATCGGCTTTATATTTATAAGGAGGATCTGACATGAAAAACGTAGAAAAGTATGAGAGAGGCTATTATATGCCTCCTGTAAAGTGCATGAAGTGGGCTGAAAAAGAGTATGTTGACCATGCTCCAGCATGGTGTTCTGTTGACCTGAGAGATGGAAATCAGGCTCTTATCATTCCTATGAGCCTTGAAGAAAAGCTGGAGTTTTTCACAAAGCTCGTTGAGATAGGCTTTAAGGAGATAGAGATAGGGTTCCCTGCCGCCTCTGAAACAGAGTATGAGTTCTGCCGCACACTTATTGAGAAGAACATGATACCTGATGATGTTACTATTCAGGTGCTCACACAGTCAAGAGAGCATATAATAAAGAAAACATTTGAAGCTATCGACGGCGCAAAGAACGCTGTTGTCCACCTTTATAACTCAACATCTGTTGCACAGAGAGAGCAGGTTTTCCGAAAGTCTAAGGAAGAGATAATCAAGATAGCTACAGACGGTGCAAAGCTCTGTAACGAGTATAAGAAGCACGCAAAGGGCAATATCGTATTCGAGTATTCTCCTGAGAGCTTCACAGGCACAGAGCCTGAGTTTGCAAGAGATATCTGCAACGCTGTTATCGACATCTGGCAGCCTACACCTGATAACAAGGTCATCATCAACCTGCCTGTAACAGTTGAAATGTCAATGCCTCATGTTTATGCTCAGCAGGTAGAGTATATGTGCGACACTCTTCACGACAGAGAGAACGTTATAGTTTCACTTCACCCACATAATGACAGAGGCTGTGCAGTGGCAGACTGCGAAATGGGTCTGCTTGCAGGTGCTGACAGAATAGAGGGTACTTGTTTCGGCAATGGTGAGAGAACAGGCAATGCCGATATCGTTACTATCGCACTTAATATGTACACTCACGGAATTGATCCTAAGCTGGACTTCTCAGATATGCCTGCACTGGTAGAGCTTTATGAGAGAGTTACAAGAATGAAGGTTTATGACAGAAGCCCATATTCAGGCGCACTTGTATTCGCTGCATTCTCAGGCTCACATCAGGACGCTATCGCAAAGGGCATGAACTGGAGAAAAGAAAAGAGCTGTGACAAGTGGACAGTTCCTTATCTTCCTATCGATCCGCATGACGTTGGCAGAGAGTATGACGGTGACGTTATCAGAATAAACTCGCAATCAGGCAAGGGAGGAATAGGCTTTATCCTCCAAAATCAGTTCGGCTACGATCTTCCAAAGAAGATGAGAGAGGACTTTGGCTATAAGGTAAAGGCTGTTTCAGACCACAAGCACGAGGAGCTTATGCCTGATGAGGTCTACAAGATATTCAAGGACGAGTACCTCAACAAGTGCGCACCTGTTGACATTCCTGAAGCACACTATGTTCAGAAGCAGAACGGCACTATCTGCGCCGCTATCACAGCTTCAGTAAACGGTGTAACAGACGATCATACAGCAGAGGGCAACGGACGTCTTGACGCTGTGGCAAATGCTATCAAGCAGGCTTTGAACTTTGATTTTACCGTGGAAACATACACAGAACACGCTCTTGAAAGAAAGTCAACATCTGAGGCTGTTTCGTATGTTGGAATTTCCTGCGGTGATAAGATGTATTGGGGCGTCGGCAGACACTCAGATATCATCGTATCTTCTATCAAGGGACTTGTTTCAGCTATCAACAATGCTTTTGCAGATAAGAAGTAATGAATAAAAATTTAAGGGACAGGCGAAAGTCTGTCCCTTTTTTTGTACAAAAAATGCAGCCATATAGAATATGACCGCATTTTATATTATTTCTTTTTTCTTCTGAAAAGCCTTTTGAGCCAGCCTAAAAAGCCCTTTTTCTCCTTTTCAGGCTCGACAGCCTTGGCATCATTAACAGGAGCAGGCTTTGGTGCATTGGCGTATGCTTCAGCGTAAAATCTGCTTTGTGCGTCAATGGCGATATCTCCACGCTCTGCACGGACATATTTTCCGTCAGGCTGCATTATCCTTGCTTTTACGTTGTCCTGCATCTGGGTGTCAAAAATATCGAGGACACGTTTTTTTACTTCTTCACTGAGGATAGGTGCGGCGACCTCAACTCGCCTTGTGGTGTTTCTTGTCATATAGTCTGCACTGGATATGTATACCTTTTTGCGAACACCTGTGCCGAAAATATATATCCTTGCGTGTTCAAGATATCTGCCCACTATTGAGCGTATCTGCACATTGTCAGTAACGCCCTCCACGCCTGCAACAAGGCAGGATATACCTCTTATAACAAGCTCTACCTTCACGCCTGCCTGAGAACATTCTATTATCTTGTCCATAAGCACCTTATCAGTAAGAGAATTGAGCTTTGCGGCAACATATCCCTCACCGCCTGCTCTTGCAATGCTTATCTCATTATCCATAAGCTCCACTACCTTATTTTGCAGACAGTGGGGAGCGACCATAAGTGCCTTTGAGCTTTCCACAAGCTCGCCCATTGACAGCGTTCTGAACACCTCGCAAGCATCCTGAGCAATGTCATTGTTTGATGTCATAAGGCAAAGGTCGGTATAAAGTCCTGCGGTCTTTTCGTTGTAGTTTCCTGTACCCACCTGAACAGTGTACTTAACGCTGTCGCCAACTTTTCTTGTAATAAGACAAAGCTTTGAATGGACTTTAAGTCCCTGCGGACCATACATTACATGACAGCCTGACTCCTCGAGAAGCTTTGACCACCCTATATTGTTTTCCTCATCAAAACGTGCCCTCAGCTCCACAAGCACAAGCACGTCCTTGCCGTTTTCAGCGGCGTTGCACAAGGCTTTTATCACCTTTGAATTCTTCGCCACACGATACAAAGTCATTTTGACAGACGTAACGCTATCGTCCTTTGCCGCCTCGTCAAGAAGCCTGATAAAAGGCTTTATGGACTCATAAGGATAGTGCAGAAAAAGATCCTTTTCGTCTATTTGCTCTATCATTGACCTTGACGGGTCTATCATCGCAGAGGGCTGCGGCTCCTGTTTCGGGAAGAAAAGTTCCTTTCTGTCAGCAGCCTTGTCAAATACAGAGAAAACATAGGACATATCGAGGGGAGTTTTCTCCACAAAGACTTGCTTTTCTGAAAGCTCCAACCTTGAAAGCAGTTCGTTCAGCACAGTGTCGGATATTTGTTTTGAAAGCTGCAATCTAACAGGACAAAGGCGTTTACGCTTGTTGATAAGCTCAGACATATTTTGTCTGAAATCAAGCTCAGAGTCAAAGCCCTCGTCAACGTCGATGTCGGCGTTTCGTGTCACTCTCATAAGAGCCTTTTCTTCTATTTTATAGCCCTCAAATGCCTTGTCAGCATAATGGAGAATAAGCTCCTCTACAAGGATATAGCTTATGCACCCCTCGTCATCAGGAAGAAAGATCACACGCTGAAATTTCTCGTTACAGCTAACTATACCCACTGTGACGGCAGATTTTGAAGCGAGTTTTGCGACCGCATAAATACTTTGATTTGCAAGAAACGGGAAAGGGTGTCTTTTATCAATGATAAACGCATTAAGGAACGGCTTGACCTCATAGGCATAATAAGCTTCAAGAAATTTCTTATCCTGTTCAGTGAGAGCCTTTATGTTTTTATGTACTATATTTTTAAGCTCCAGTTCCTCGCAGATAGCTTTGTATGTCTTATCTTTTATTGGTATAAGCTCATGAACACGCTCAAATATTGCTGAAAGCTGTTCAGATGGACGCATTTTGGACTTGTTATCTTTATGATCGTCGTCCACAAGCGAGGAATCATAAAGTGAACCCACACGCACCCTAAAAAACTCGTCAAGATTGCTCGCAAATATCGACTGAAAAAGCAATCTTTCAAGAAGCGGTGTAGCACTGTCCTGAGCTTCTTCAAGAACTCTCTCGTTAAATTTAAGCCATGATAACTCTCTGTTATCGTAGACCTTGTTATTCATATTCTTATTTCTCCTAACTCCTATCGTAAGAAAGGCATCTCATATCATACTGTATTATTATACCGCCAAACGAATATGATGTCAATGCAGGTGCCGTAAAAAGCTTGTAAAATCGCCATAAAACAAAAAAACTCCCGCCCGAAGGCAGGAGCAGGTCATCTTGAAGATCAGATCCCGATATATTCCTTAGCGGTCTGGCATATATTTGCACAGTTATTCGCAAGGACGCTGTTGTCTTGTGGCAGATTCGGCAACATGACAATCCAAAAAAGAATGAACACCATTATAAGCATAAGCGTAGCACCAGTCAAAAGTATCAAAGCGGCTGAACGCTTTGATTTCAGTGTTGTATGTACGTCGCTGCACACTTTTTCGGCGGGCTGTGCATTTTCTTTTTCCTCGTTAGGAATACGTTTTTCTTGCTCTTTTTTACACTCAGTACACAACATATACTTTAAACCTCCATAATCTATTTTTACTTCATTAATTATTATACCACATTCTTACCGTCTTGTGTTAAGCTGGCAGCTATAATTTACAGAAATTTCGACTGAACTTTTTGTAAATTGGTAAAATTCTAAAACTTGTCATGCACATATAATCTATCTTCATCAACAAAGCCTCTAAAAGAATCACTTAACAAAATCAAATATTGATATAATTCTGCTATTGACAAATGAGAAACATATGATATAATTACTGTGTGTGGAAAAATAATCGACCTATGCTCATATGCGTGTTATGTGGAGGAAGTAAAAATGGTAGACAATGTACGTCGTGAATGTATCATGTCAATGTATGAGATATACCCTCTCAGCAGAAAATTGGTATTTGATACGTTTGATAAGAAAAAGTATGATATAACAAGAACTCAGCAGATAATAATGCTGTCATTATGTATTGAGGGAACGCTCACGATGTCACAGCTTGCAAGCAAGATAAACACTTCTAATGAGCAGGCAACAAGGGCTGTGGCACAGCTTGTTGACAAGGGCTTTGTTATCAGAATGCAAAACCCCGATAACCGCAGAGTTATCAACATCAGGCTCACTGACGAAGCTATGCGCTTTATGGAAAAGATGAAAAACGAGATACTTGATGATATACTTGGTAAATTTTCCAGTGTTTCAGATAGTGATATGAAAAAAATGAAGGACGCACTTGTATTTATAAATAGTATACTTAAAAAGGTGCTTAAATAGGAGGCTGTTATGACAAAGGCGAAAAAAATAGTCAGCCGTTGCGAAAGCTGTGTGAATTACGTTTTTGATGAGGATTGTGAGTGTTACTGCTGCATGGTCGATCTTGACGAGGACGAAGCATACAGATCAATGAGCGATAGCGAATATAGCTGTCCTTATTACAGGCTTGATGATGAATATGCTGTTGTGAGAAAGCAAAATTGATGATAGATCGGTGAATACATGAAATTTGCCGATTTTTTCTTGCTTTGTTGAAAGTATAAAGTTCAAAAGCTTGTCAATATAGACGTGTAAAGTTTATTTGCTTTGCAGTGAACATTTGTCGTTAAATAAAGACCGATCTGGGGCAGGATTAATATTTGGCTAATGATAGAAAGTTATTTATCAAAGTTTACAAAATATTAATAAATACAGTATTAGTATACAATGTTAAAATATTGACTATGCAGGTTGCTATAATCAAAATAGGAAAGATTTTTTGGGGGAAAGTTGCAATTAGCGTAAAAACGCAGGTTTAGTATTGTTTCATGTTCAAGGCTAATAAATATGCCGTTTTATCATCTGCCGGCACTGTGAAAATGATAAATCAATATTGTGTAAACTATCAGTATATTTATATGTAATAAAATACAAATATGATATATTGTGGGATTGACAAATGGAAAATCAAGTGATATAATACTTGTAAATATATAGGCATACTGCGTCGGAGGTGAGGCTTTTGAAGGATAAGGCGCTTGAAAAACTGTCGAAAAATGAGCTGCTCGAGTTAATGCTTTATCTGCGAAAAGAATATGATAAGCTTAACGCAGAGAATGAAAAGCTTCTTCAAAAGCTCGAAGATAAAAAAAGTATCACTGACCGACTTGACAGGCTGGAGCGGCAGGTAGCTGCACTGACAGGTCACAAGCTGGTTGTTGAGCAGCCGGTAGTGGAGGAAGATCATGGCAGCAGATAGCAAGAACGAGGTGTTAAAAAAACCTGAGCTTCCTGATGTCCAGACACTTGAGCGGGTGGTAAAAAAGCATCATGAAAGGCGGGAATATCTGAGGATACTCCGCAGCACCGTGGCGTCGCTTCTTGTTGTGGCAGCGGCAGCAGTGATCATATCAATGTTATTTTTGCCTGTTTTGAGAGTAACGGGTACAAGTATGACGCCGACTTTGCATGACGACGAGCTGGTGGTGTGCAGAAAGCGTGGAAGCTTTCAGAAGGGCGATATAGTTGCGTTTTATTATAATAATAAGATACTGTTGAAACGTGTTATCGCTACAGCAGGAGATGTGGTGGATATTAAGGAGGACGGTACTGTTATCGTCAACGGAAAAACCTTGAATGAGCCGTATGTTGATGGCAAAGCTCTGGGAGAATGTGATATCGAGTTGCCTTATCAGGTGCCTGACGAGAGAATATTCGTTATGGGCGACCACAGATCTACGTCTGTTGACAGCCGTACAAAGAGGATAGGCTGTATTGCTGAGGAAGCAGTGCTTGGAAAGGTCTCACTGAGGATATATCCTTTTAAAAGGATAGGCACAGTGGACTAGCGTTTATTATAAATAGTGTATAATTTCGGAGGGAGTGATCCGTTTTGCAGAATTTTAACGGTAAAGTTCGGCAATATCTAAAAGAAAATGAAAGGAAAAAACGCAGCCGCTTGTTTGGTGTGGTGCTGTCTGTAGTTATGACAGTGTCAGTGCTGGCGAGTCTTGTTATGCCTGCAATAAGTGCCACTGAGGGTACTTCCGTGGCAGGTGGAGATGTTTCCTATAACGGCGGAAGTTATTCTTATAAGGATGCGAATAGCGTCACGATAAAATCCTATGATGCGGTCGGTTCAGGAAAAGACCAATCTAAAAAGATCGAATTCAATGTGGAATTTGATTTTGACAAGGGCGAAATGACCAATAGGTATATTTATTTCCCTATCGACGATAATGTTAGCCTGCCCGAGGGCGGTATACCGTCAGACGGAACCTGGGGCGATGTCGAGGATACTAACTTCCTTGAAGGACATGGAATTTCAGGTAAGTACAGAGTCGACGAGATAGATGGAAAGAAGTATCTTTTTATTGAGTTTGACGAGCGATATCAACATAAAAATGAGAAGGACGCTATAAGCGGCAAGGCAAGCTTTGAGGGTAATGTAAAGCGTAAGGATACAGATACAGGTGATAAGACCACTGTTGAGATAGGCGGTCAGACGGTTGAAATAGACGGTTTTACTCCGCTCACTATGTCTGCCATAAAGGACGCAAGCGAAACTGCTGACGGAGTTAGGTGGACTATCACAGTGGACAATCCTGCAAAGAAGCCTCTTGACAGGATCGAGGACGAGCTTTTTAAGGATGCTGTTGACGGAAGCTTCACTGTTTCACCTGAGGGTGCAGGAAGCTATGACGCGTCAAGCGGAAAGTTTGTTTTCAGCGATGGATTCAGCGAAGAAAATGTTACCATAAGCTACACGACCCCATATCCTACAAGCGACCCGAATTTCGTTATGTCAGGTAAGGTGGAAAACAAATCCACCACATATGATAAAGACGGAAATGGAGTAAAAGCAGATAAAACTATTTATTCTGAGTCAAAGAAGGATAAGATCTCAAAAACAGGCAAGAATGTTGACTACGACAATAACGAAGTCACATGGGAAATTGTTGTAAGCAACCCTAGCGGTGCAGACCTCAAGGGCTATCACCTTTATGATGAAGCATTCCCTGATGCAAAGCAAGGAAGCTTTGCACTTAAAGCTGATGATGGTTCAGATGTAAAGTACACACTTAATGGAAACACGCTTACGTTTGACGATAAAACAACAGCGTCAAAAATTACTATCGAGTATGTGACAGCTATCGATCCTGACAAGGCGGAAACTACAAATACAGTTAAAATGCAAAGACCTGATAAAAGCCAACCATGGTCTGATATCACATCAAGTGAAACTGTTTATAATAGGTATCAGATATCAAAAAGTGGTTGGATAGATAATAACACGTTAGGTATACTCAAATGGGAAGTAACTGTTAAATGTAATGACAAAAATTCTACCCTTAAAGGCAAGACAATAACTGATAATATGCTTAAAGCAGGACAGATTGTCAGCATAAAGGTTGGAAATGATACCTTTGATGCAACAGTTGCAAGTGACGGTGAGCTTGTTTTGCCTGACAGAATAGGTGACAATAACGAGGTAGTTATTTCCTATGAAACAAAGGTTGCCGACTATGATCTTGGCGACCCTGACAGCAATGGAAATTATGCAGTGAAAAATACTGCAGGTATTGACGGATTCCATTCTGACAAGACAGTTTATTATAAGCCTGTAAACGAGAAGTCAAAAACAGTTCTTGACATTTCTCAGGACGGAAGCAGTGTTACATATAAGTGGCAGGTAGAGGTCAAGCAGACAAACGGTTCCTTTAGGGGCAAGACTATAAGCGATATAATGAACGCTACGTCAAATGATGGCAAGTCAATAAAGAGCGTTCTTGACACTGATTCCATTATCATGTATGTTCAGAGAAATGGAACAGGAAGCTATGAACCGCTTGACAGTTCAAATTACACTGTAGTACCTAATGACGACAACACTTCGTTTGAGATAAAGTTCAATGATAGTGAAGAATTTGACAATATAAACCTTGTGCAGATACAGTATAGCAGTACCGTAGATGTAACAGGTCTTGACGAAGGTACTATTATAAATGTAAATAACAAGGCTACTTATAAAGGTGAAATATTCGAGCCTAGTGCAGATAAGACTAAGTTTACTATAGGCGACAGCTCCAAAGCGCCTTATGAAAAGTATGACGCTGCAAGCAGTGTAGCAGGCGACACAGTGCATGATCTTAGCAGCCTGCCTGTTGTTACTGTAAATGGTGTTGAGTATTACAGGTTTGATTGGCGGCTTGATATCAACAAGGACGGCACTTATAAGCGTAACGATAATGTCGAGATCGTGGACACGCTTCCGGCGGGAATGATATTCTACGAGAACAAGGATTATCTCAAGTATTCATTTGGAAATAGTTCTGATAAGTATGATTTTGCACAAACAAATCAGTTTGAATATTTCTATGATAAGACAGCCAATACAGTAACTTTCAAGACTGCATGGAATCAGCAGGACGCTTGGACAGCTTACTACAGTACACTTGTAAAGGTCGATGATGTTAAGAATGGTGTTTACAAGAATGGTACTGCAGCGTTCAAAAACACAGTTCAGGATAAAGCTGGAAAATATCCGGAGAGAAGCCAGACGCAGACAGTTAAGGAAAAGAACTTGAAGAAAACTTCTTCTCCGAAGTCCACCGGCTGTGAGATAACTTATACCATTGATGTTAACCCTAAAAAGCTTAAATGCTCAACAAACGGAATGATAACTCTCAACGATGTTATCAAGTGCGGAGGCACGGCTGTAGTTAAGACAAAGGACGCTCAGGGTAACATTCAGACAAAAACGGTAAGCATAAATGGCAATTCCGCTGTTGACATGGATCTGAAGTCTATCAAGGTATTTGACGCAGATACGGGTGCAGAGCTTGCTGTGAGTGATTACAGTTATGTGATATCAGATCCGGAGGCAGTTGACGGCACAGTTTCTTGCAGTGCAGATGTTATTACCAACGAAAAGGGCAAGTTTATCGCTAACTTTATTCCAAGTGAAAGTATTGTTGGCGCTAAGGGTACTATTGATCTAACTTTGCCTGAAGGCTACGAAACCGGAAATATAAAGAGTTACTATGTGGCTTATGGCTATATGGACGGCAACAGCTTCAAAGAAGTAAAAGCCTTTGCCAACAAGAGAAGCGAGTGGTCAGATTTTGGCTCAAGCATATCCGTCCCTGTGGAAGAGGTTTCTTCTGAGAAGGCGGGCGGTGTTTTCAGAGTCGAATATGAATACAGGGATAGCAGCGGCTTTTCAAACACTGAAGTCAGCAATGAAAAAATGCTTTCGGCTGTAAAGTGTTCCGCACTGACTGCGAAGACACGAGATTTTGTAAAGAAACTTGAAATAAACGTTCCAGATCAGCGTCACCTGAAATTAGTTTACGTTTATACAGGAAGTCCTGCAAATGATGAGGACGCTGAGAACGGTGGCTATAAAGTCCATGTGTTCAATAATATATCATTTGACACAAACGGCTCTGCTGTAAATGACAGTGAAGATAATGATTCCGAGTTTGAGTTGATAAATCAGTCAAAGGCGTCATCAACAACTGTTGAGCCATTTAAGATTATAAAGGTAGACAGCGGAGACTATAGTATTATGCTTAAGGCTTCTTTTGAGATCTACAGATACACTAAGCTGGAAAATGGTACATACGATTGGCTTCCGGCAGTAGATTTCAAAGAAAATGCTGCGAAAGACAGAAAATCAGTTATCTGGGGAAGTTCGGCGCAGGATAAGGCGCAGACATTCAATGTAAATGCTGACGGGTCATACAACCTTGACCTTGAACCTGCCGCAGGCACCGGAGATACTGAGGGCCATCTTTATAAGCTTATAGAAAAGCAAAGTCCAGAGGGTTATCTTCTTGACGAAACTCCTATTTATTTTGCTTTTAAAGTGCGTCCGGCTGTAGTTCCAAGTGAAGTCGGTGAGGACGGATATCAGTTCGTGAAGAACGGAGATATGTTCAGAGTAACAAATCTGCTGAAAGAGTTTAAGATAACTGCAAGCAAGGTTTGGAGCGATGGAAACGGCAATCATTCGGCAGAGAGCGTAAAGTTTCTTCTTGGCTCGTCTACAACTAAGGTTTTAAGCGGTGTTCCAGATGATATTCAGTGGGGCAGTGCTGAGGTAACTCTTAACGAAGCTAACAATTGGAAACATGAGTGGACAAAGCTTCCTGGATATACAAAGGTCGGCAATGATTACAAGCAGCTTTACTACTATATCAAAGAGATCGATCTTGCAACAGGATATGAGGCTGTATACAGTGCAACGGCAATGAGCAAAAACACTGATGTTACAGTTACGAACGTCAAGGGACTTAACATTACGAAGGAATGGCGTGATGAGCTTGGAAACAAGCTTGCTGACAGTGAGCTTCCTGCTGGTATCGACAAGATCGAGGCAGATGTTTATGAGTCCTCTGTTGCACCAAATTCAACTTCAAGAGTGAATGGAGATAACGGAATACCAACAGATTGCAAACTTATAAAAACTGTTTCTCTGGAAAAGTCTAAGAATTGGACGGTAGCTCTTGACGGTCTTGACAAGGACAAGTATTACTATGTTCTTGAAAAGAATATACCTGACGGCTTTGGCGTTACGTATACTTATTCAAATAACGGCAGTGCCACGGGCTTTGATACGATCGTCAATACCAAGAACCCGCAGAAGGTAGAAAATATGGATGTTCGCCTGCAAAAGGCATGGTCTGACGGCGATAGCAATACCCATACCAATGATAAGGTAACGTTCAATATCTATAGGTCAACAAATAAGGCTGATGTGCCTGAAAAATATAACAAGTTTACAGGCACAATGGATAAGGGACAGAATGTTAAATTCAAGATCCTTACAAGCAATGGAACAGAAATGGCTCAGAACGGAAGCTTCGCCTCTGAGTATGCCATGTATGGCTCGGCTAAGTTCAGTTTTGATATGACAAAGTCATGGATAAATATCGGTGAAACTGAGGGACGTGTTAGAGTTCTTGACAGTTCAGGAGCTGTTCTGGCTGACATCTATAAGTCAGGTGAAAATTGGGTGGACGGCAAGCCTATACCTATGTGGAGCGGTGATAGCAAGTATGTCAGCGTTAGTGATTACGTTACACCGTCTTGGGACAAGAGTCAGTTTGTTCTGAATCTGAATAATATCACTTCAGATATTACTGTTGAACTTACACTTAAGGGCGATAGTGGCTGTTCATATGCAGTGACAGCTAATGAACTTGGCACACCTGAGAAGACGAACGTTACACCTGTTCCTAATAAAGATGCGACACCTAGCGGTGAAGTATTCTTGTGGAAGCAGATAACGCTCACGGCTGATAACAACTGGTCAAATGCCGTTTCTCTTGAAAAAAATGACATCAAGGGTAGTAAGTATTACTATTGGTTTGAGGAGACAGACGTGAACGGTCAGCCGATAATCACATCGTCATACAAAGCTTACTACAGATACAATGGCTCAGAAAATGAGAATTGCATTGATATGACAAAGAACGGTGATCAGTATGTTCAGGTCTATAACAACTCTGAGGAAACCTTGGGAGAGCTGCCTGAAACAGGCGGCATGGGTGTTATCCCATTCGTGGCAGCAGGCGGAACAGTCACTGTTGCTGCAACATTACTTTTAGTTACAAAGCGTCGCAAAAAAACGCTGTAAATAAACCAATATGAAAGAATAATTAATTATGAAGATGAAGAAATTCGCAGCTCTTGCTGCCGCAACCGTTATGTCAGTTTCAGCTATTGCTGCAACATCAGCATTCGGAGTATTTGCTACTGCTGATTTTGGCGTTAATAACATTGTTATCAAGGATTCTGATACAAACAGAGTATATAAGGCTTATCAGATCTTTGACCAGGCATCTGCAACAAATACTATCAAGTGGGGCAAAGGCATTAATGGCGATGCTCTGCTTACCAGCCTGAAAACTCCTGGCCTTAGCACTTATATGTCACAGTTCGACAGTGCCGAGAGCGCAGTAGACGTTGCAAAGATAATCTCAGACGCAGATCATTGGACAAAGGAAGATACTGCCAAGTTTGCAAAAGCCGCTTCTGCCTGCATCATCGACAATAAGTCTGTAACCGCCTATGAAGATAACGGTGAGTACACTATTCCACTTCCAAATGCTGGCTATTATCTCGTTGTCGATGCAACAGAAAATAATGGTGTTGATAAGGCTAACTCAGCTCTTATCCTTAACGTTTCAGGTACAACAAACGTTACTCCAAAGAGGACAAAGCCAACACTTACAAAGCAGATCAAGCACAATGAGAATGACTCATGGGGCGATGTTGGTGACAACGCAATTGGTGACGATGTAGAATTCAAGATCACAACAACTATACCAAGCGATGTATCAGCTTATGACAAGTATACATACACAGTTCGTGACCAGCTCAGCGAGGGCTTTACATTCAATGATAACCTTACATACAAGTACTATGATGCTGACGGTCAGGAGATCACTTCTGTTACAGTAGGTCCTAACACAACAGTTGGCGACGACAGCAGTACGACCGACTATAAGGAATCTTTCTATGTTACTTTCGATATCAAGGAACTTGTAAAGAACTATCCTACAGTTGCTAAGATCGAAACTTATTATTCTGCTAAGCTCAATGAAAAAGCTAAGGTAGCAGTTACTGCTCCTGACAGCGTGAACAATAACCCTAACACAGCTTATCTGACATATTCAAACAATCCTCAGGACACAACAGGTAAGGAGAAAGGTGAAACACCTAAGGTCACAGTTTATGACTGGACATTCTCACTTGTTGGTAACAAGGTAGACGAAAAGGGCGAGCCTCTTGCAGATGCTAAGTTCCAGCTTCAGGATAAGAATGGTGCAGTTCTTAAACTTGTTGATATAAGTGATGGGGAAAACAAGAATGTTTACAGACTTGCTATTGGTAACGAGGCAGGTGCTATCGACACTATCGTAACAGACGCAACAGGTAAGTTCACTATCAAGGGCATTGATGATCAGACAACATACAAGCTTGTTGAGACAGAAGCTCCTGCTCAGTATAACAGAGCTGATCCATATGAGTTCAAGTTTGACACAACATATGATCCTGCTAATACACTTCAGTCCATTCGTATGCTCGACGGCACTGACTCAGGCACAAGCGGTTCAACAGTTAAGATCATAAACCAGAAGGGCGGCTCACTTCCAACAACTGGCGGTATCGGTACTCAGATCTTCTACGGTGTAGGCGGAGCTATCGTACTGGGCGCAGGTGTGCTTCTCATTGCTAAGAAGAGAGCTAAGAACGACTAATTTTTGAATTTATTTTTACCTTTGTCCTGCCGATCTCGGTCGGCAGGCATCAGGGAGGACTCCATGAGGAAGAAAAGCGGTAAATCAACTACAATTTTATTGGTCTTGTTATTGCTTGTGGGGCTCTCCGTGATGTTATATCCAACAATAAGCGATTGGTGGAACTCAAAAACGCAAAGCCGTGCGGTGGCGACTTATCAGAAAGCGGCAAATGACCTTTCTGACAAGGAGAATGAAGAGATACTCAGCCGTGCCAGAAAATATAATGAAGAGATAGCAAAGCTTGCCCGACCTTTTGTGGATTATGATCAGGTCAAGGGCTATGAGGATATCCTAGATATCACGGGGACGGGTGTTATGGGCTATATTTCCATTCCGACTATAAGGGTGGAGTTGCCTATTTATCATGGCACAAGTGACGGCGTGTTAAATGTCGCTGTGGGACATCTGCAGGGTTCGAGCCTGCCTGTTGGCGGAGCGGACACTCATTCGGTCATTTCAGCACATAGAGGTCTGCCGTCGGCAAAGCTTTTCAGCGACCTTGATAAGCTTGCAGAGGGCGATGAGTTCACTATAACAGTGTTGAAAGAGGTCTATACATATGAGGTCGAGGCTGTTTATATAGTTCTGCCTAATGAAATGGATAAGCTGAACATTATTCCAGGTGAGGATCATGTTACGTTGACTACCTGTACACCATACGGAGTCAATTCTCACAGGCTTCTTGTTCGTGCAAAGAGAGTTGAAACTGCGGACGATACAAAGAGTGTTTCAAAAATAACGGCAGATGCTGTTCAGCTCGATTCTCTTGTGGTCGTGCCTTTTGTAGCAATACCGTTGTTTGTGGTACTGCTTGTGTGGTGGTTTGTGGATTCAAAACGCAAAAAAATCTCTCATGATGAGCTTGTGGCAATGCTGGATAAGCCAGAGAGTGACGATAATGTTGAAAATCTACCTGATAAGGAGAGTAGCAAAGATGAAACTTAAATTTTCTCAGCTTGCAAAGGCTGTTTTGTGTACGGCGGCAATGGCTGTTTCAGCCTTGGGAAGTATGACGATCTCAGCTTCTGCAGCGGATAATATCAATGTGGATATAGTGTGCAAAAATGATACGACGACTGTTAGTAATGCTGAGTGGAGCATATATAAGGTCGGTGAGCGTAAAGAAGCTGACTTTGTCCTTACCGGCGAGTTCAGCGATTATCCTATAGATATGTCTGATTTTACTGACGCTTCAAAAATGCAGGCTGTCGCTGATACTCTCGACAACTACGTAAAAACTGATGGCATAACACCAGTTTCAACCGGCAAGACGGACGCAAACGGTGAAGTAAAGCTTTCTGCTGATTCTGTGGGTCTGTATCTTGTTTCAGGCAAGAGTTTTGAAAACACAACAGCTAAGTTTACACCTTCTCCATCACTTATCGAGATAGATAAGGATATCGTGGCTGAGGGTCAGATAACAGTTTACACCAAGTTCACATACGAAGAGATCCCAGCAGGGGACAGTGATTATGGTGTAAGAAAGTCGTGGATAGTTCCTGATGGTCAGGAAAAGCTCATACCTGATAATATTAAGGTGGAGATATATCGTGATGGCAAGCTTTTCGATACTGTTACTCTTAACGCTGACAACAACTGGGAGTATTTTTGGAAAGACAATTCTGCGGCTGAGTGGACAGTTAAGGAGATAGATATTCCTGCCAACTACACAGTTGTTACCAAAAACAATGACAAGCTGTTTCTTATAGAGAACACATATAAGTCAGACAGTTCGAGTAATACAGATAGTAGTTCAAGCACACCTGACAGCAGTTCGTCAGGCTCTGATTCATCAAGCTCAACGCCTGACAATATACCACAGACTGGTTCCCTCAACTGGCCGGTGCCTGTACTTATAGGCGGTGGAGTTATCCTTATCGCGGCAGGCTGGAGAGTAAGCAGAAAAGAGAAATAAAGGCGAAACCACATAGGCTCGCCTTTACAACAGGAGAAAAATAGTGACTAAAAAAAAGCTAGGACTTTTGTTGATAATAATGGGGATAATGCTGATAGCGGCGGCATTATCCCTTAATTATTACAACTATTTTCATGAAAAGCAAAGTAATAAAAGGATGGAGGCTGTGCTGAGTGACCTGAAAACGCAGATCTCAGACAGTTCAGAGGACAGCGACAGCAGTTCACCCTTTGACATTTTTGACGATAGTCGATCCACGGACAGCGAGATAGATGACTCGGATAAGGATATCGTGCTTGACGGCAACTCTTATATAGGTTTGATTTCATTCCCGACACTGGGGCAGGAGTTTCCTGTGACTCGTGGCTGGAGCTATGCTGCAATGAATACTGCAGCTTGTCAGTACAGCGGCAGACGTGTAGACAATGATCTTATAATCTGCGCTCACAATTACACAGGCTTTTTTGATAAGCTGGATAAGCTCAGCTCAGGTGACCAGGTCATTTTCACCGATGTTTACGGCAGAGAATTTAACTATACTGTCACAAACAGCGAACTGCTGAGCGGCTGGGATTCGCCATCGCTCATAAAAGGTGGTGGCAGCGACTGGGATCTGACCTTGTTCACCTGCACATGGAGCGGTTACAGCAGAGTGACTGTAAGACTTGTTTATTCATAAATATATCAAAAACGCACAGAGTTCTACACCCTGTGCGTTTTATATTCCTGCGGCAAGTCTTATTTTTTTTATATCAAAAGTTTTTAGTTTGTCATCGTATATGCAGTGTCGTCTTGACTTTCTTGGGTGGCGGCGTGTATAGTCAATGGCTTCTTCAAGGTTGTTTGTTTGAAAAACTGGACGTTTCATTGCTTTGTTGTATACTGTGTATCTCATAAAAATACCTCCCAAATAATTGTTATAATTAATTATAACATTAATTGGTACGTTGGTCAATAGCAATATTGTACAAATTTAACCTATTAATCAGATATACATAAATTAAAACAGAAATCGACTTGTTTAAGAACAATTCACGACATAAGACGACATAATTCTACTTATAAAAATTATAGTGATAGTGGGATATTGTGCAAAAATGAGAATGGTTGGTCAATTTGACGAACGATAAAGTTATAAATTTGTTTTGACAGCGAAAGTTGTAACACAGTTTTCATTGATTGATAATTAATTGAACATTCAAATATGGTATAATACCCTAAAGAATCGGAGAGGAGCGAGGAGTTTTGGATAGCTTTGTGCGAAAATATGGAAGATATGTACCCTTTGCTTTAACTATTATCATAATATTTTGCTGTGCTCTTTTTCTGAAAGACCATGAGTTTTCTGAGATACTCAGTTATTGCCCGGACAATTTGTGGCTTGCCGCATTTGTTATTCTGGGATTTTATGGATTGAAGTCCTTGTCGGTGGTATTCCCGCTTGCGGCTATTTTTGTGTGCGTGGGTGCAATATATCCGTTCTGGGTGGGCATTTTGTTGAACGTAATAGGACTATCGGTTTGCTTTACTGTTCCTTATCTTGTGGGAAGAATATCGGGTGGCGATATCATGCGTGTTATTGAGATGAAATATCCTAAGGCACGAAAGCTTGTAAATTATGGACATGACAATAATCTGTTCGCCTCCTACATTTCAAGGGCAGTGGTAGTTGTGCCGGGCGACCTTGTTTCAATGATACACGGCGCACTGCGAATGCCTTACAGACCATATCTTCTTGGCTCGATAATGGGAGTGATGCCTGAAATGCTTGTGCAGACATATATTGGAGCACAGTTGAAGCATTTGACAATAAAATCAGTGCTTGTGATGATAGCACTCATAGCCGCAACGCTGGCTTTTTCGCTGATACTTAATAAAAAGGTCAGCAGGAGCGGCAAGCAGATGGACAAGGAAGATTTTTGATATATGTACAAAAAAGCGGACTGATAACAACAGCCCGCTTTTTTTATTATTTGTCAAAGCTAGGATTGAAAGCGTAGAAATTTTTGCTGTCAAGCATATCCTGAATAAGTCTTAGTCCTTCGCCGAAGCGCTGATAGTGGACTATCTCACGTTCACGAAGAAACTTGATAGGGTCACGGACATCGGGATCGTCAGCAAGCCTGAGAATGTTGTCGTAGGTCAGGCGGGCTTTTTGCTCAGCAGCAAGGTTTTCGTGTATATCAGCAATAGCGTCACCGGTACTTTGGAAGATTTCCGCAGAAAATGGTACACCAGAGGCGGCTATAGGGTAAACGCCTGTAGTGTGGTCAACAAAATAGGTGTCAAAGCCACTGTCTTTTATCTCCTTGAGGGAGAGGTCACGGGTCAGCTGATAGATAATAGTGCCAATCATTTCGATGTGGGCAAGTTCTTCTGTGCCGATATCGTTGAGTATTGCCTGCACCTCACGACAGGGGGCTGAGTAACGCTGATTGAGATAGCGAAGCGCTGCACCAAGTTCGCCGTCGGGGCCACCAAGCTGCGAGATAATGACCTTAGCCAAAGCAGGATTAGGGTTAGCGATCTTAACGGGGTATTGCAGCTTTTTTTCATATTGCCACATTAGTCAACACTCCTTTCCCACGGAAAAGGTGATGTTACCCATTCCCATTTCTTGGACGAATTGTTCTGCGTGATCGTCAATGGTCCGTATTTCTCATTGTATTGCGCAGTAAGCTTCTCTTTTTCAGTCTTGTGGCGTGCAAAATATGCCAGACCATCTCTGCAGGTAGGGTGGCTGTCGAGGTAAAGATTAGCCTCTACAAGGGCAAAGCTGCACGCCTGTATCTTTCTAAGAAGCCTCTCCTTTTCACTTAGTATGGGCATTCTTTACAGCCTCCTCTCCTATAAAAGGTTTGTCTATGGACGGGAAGATAGTTCCTCTTGAAAGTCCTACATCTGCTTCATAAGGCTTCTCCCACATCTGAAAAGGCACATATGCCATTGCCAGCGGTGTATCCTCAGGAAATCTTCCTTTCGGAAAAGGGCAGGCAGGTGTGTTATCCTCTGTGTCGTCAGCAAGTATCCTGCCTAACGACAGATTGTCAAACATATCCAAATAAGTTCACTCCTTATGTTGTCTGAATCTCATATACCACAGGTTTCGTGTGGCTGTTTTATCATATGCAGCTTATAAGTCAGTGGTGTATGTATGCAGGATATTATAAAAAAACTTGCAAATCGTTCATTGAAAATACACAAAATTAATTTTCTGTGAACGCGCATATTGTTTGTAACAATAAACATAGTTTAAATAACGTTAAATTTGTAAGATTTAATATTGACAAATCGGGCTTCTGCGTGTTATATTAATACTATTGAAAAAAGCATATGCAGTGACATATGTGAACGAAGGAGAGATTATTATGAAAAATGTCAAGAGAATTCTTGCATTAACAGTTTCGGCTGCCCTTGCAGTTTCTTGCTTTGCAGGTTGCGGAAACGGTGCAAAAAAGAACAGCGATACTATCGTTATCGGCTGCAGCGGTCCGCTCACAGGTGACGCTGCACAGTACGGCGTTGCTGTTAAGAATGCTATCGAGCTTGCTGTCAAGGACGTAAATGACGCAGGCGGAATAAACGGAACAAAGCTCTCATACGTTTTCGAGGACGATGAGGCTGACTCAGGCGATAAGGCTGTAAATGCTTATAACGCACTGAAAGACAATGGTATGCAGGTAATGGTCGGAACAGTAACAACAGGTTCTTGCCTCGCAGTTATTGAAAAGACAAAGCAGGATAACATCTTCCAGCTCACACCTTCTGCTTCAGCTCAGGACGTTATCAAGAACGATAACTGTTTCCAGGTTTGCTTTACTGACACTAACCAAGGTAAAGGTTCTGCCGACTATATCGCAGAAAACAAGCTTGCTACAAAGATAGCTGTAATTTACGACAGCTCTGACGCTTATTCATCAGGTATCTTCAACACATTCAAATCCGAGGCTGAGGCTAAGGGTCTTGATATCGTTGCAGAGCAGTCATTCACAAAGGACAGCAAGACTGACTTCTCAGCTCAGATAAGCGCAGCTAAGAATGCAGGCGCAGACCTCGTGTTCCTGCCTATCTACTATCAGCAGGCTTCACTTATCCTTACACAGTGCAAGTCAGCTAACTACAACCCAACATTCTTCGGTTGTGACGGTCTTGACGGACTTCTTTCTATCAAGAACTTTGATACTTCACTTTGCGAGGGCGTAATGTTCCTTACACCATTTGCTGCCGACGCTCAGGATCAGGCAACTCAGGATTTCGTTAAGAAGTATAAGGACGCTTACAACGGCGAAACACCTAACCAGTTCGCTGCAGACGCTTATGACGGCGTAATGGTACTTGCAGAACTCATGAAGAAGGAAGGCATCACAGCTGATATGTCTGCTTCTGATATCTGCGATAAGCTCAAAAAGGCTATCTCTGATAAGGACTTCTCATATGACGGACTTACAGGTACAGGCATGAAGTGGGGCGAAGACGGTGCCGTATCTAAGGACCCTAAGGCTGTTATCATCAAGAATGGTGCTTATTCTGCACTGACAGCTGATGACATTGCCGCTTCTACTGCTCAGTAATAGCTGAAATGAAGTGCGTACAAAAAGTACGCTTAATATGAAAAAACCGGCAATTGCGAAAAATTGTCGGTTTTTTTGATTTATTTCATTAAAATGTGTTGCAAAAACTACGGGGTTATGTTATAATTTATTGTATATTGTGTTTATGACAAGGACAGATGTAATATATGTGATTACATCTTGTGCTTTGTCTATTCCAAAAGGAAGGAATGTTTGTATATGGGTTTTCTTAATAACCTCATCAACGGAATAAGCCTCGGCAGTATATACGCAGTTATAGCTTTGGGCTATACGCTTGTATACGGTATTGCCAAAATGCTTAACTTCGCACACGGCGATGTTATTATGGTGGGCGGATATGTTATATTCACCTGCATGACCACATGGGGACTGAACTCTTGGCTATCTATAGTTCTTGCAGTTATTGCCTGCACACTTCTCGGTATAGTCATCGAAAAGGTGGCGTATAAGCCGCTCAGACAAGCTACTTCGCTTGCGGTGCTTATCACTGCCATAGGCGTCAGCTACTTTTTGCAGAACACCGCACTGCTTATATTCGGTGAAAAGCCTGTAAACTTTACATCAGTTGTAAACGTGCCGAGCATCAAGCTTTTTGACGGACAGATAGTTATTTCCGGAGAAACATCAGTTGCAATAATCGTATCTATACTCATTGTAGTTGGTCTTTCATTGTTCATCAACAAAACCAAGAGCGGACGTGCAATGCTTGCAGTATCTGAGGACAGAGGTGCAGCTCAGCTCATGGGCGTAAACATCAACCGCACTATCTCTCTTACATTCGCTATCGGCTCAGGTCTTGCCGCAATTGCAGGCGCACTGCTTTGCTCAGCTTATCCTACGCTTCAGAACACCACAGGCGCAATGCCTGGTATCAAAGCGTTCGTTGCGGCGGTATTTGGCGGTATCGGCTCAATACCGGGCGCTATGATCGGCGGTATCCTTATCGGTGTTATCGAGATACTTGGACGTGCCTATATCTCACCGCAGCTTGCCGATGCTATCGTTTTTGCTGTTCTTATACTTGTGCTTATCATCAAGCCTACAGGTATACTCGGCAAGAAGATCAGCGAAAAGGTATAAAAGTCAACTTAAAATTTTCGAGCAGACTTGCTTTGCAGTTCTGTTTTATCTGAAAGGATTGGTTTTTTGTGAAAAAAGAAGGGGCTAGCGCAAAAACAAAGTTTTTTAAGCCGCAGACCAGAAAAAGCTTTATCACATACGCAATGGTAATAGTTGCCTTTGTGGTAATGCAGATACTCAGCAGCGGCGGATATATCTCAAGTATGCTCACAGGACTTCTTGTTCCTCTGTGTGTATACTCTATACTTGCAGTATCCCTTAACCTGACAGTTGGTATACTTGGCGAGCTTAGCTTGGGTCAGGCAGGCTTTATGTGCGTTGGCGCATATACAAGTGCGATATTCTCTATCGTTACTTCTGAAACTATTGAAAATGTGTGGATCAGATTTCCTTTGGCTATACTTATAGGCGGAATAATTGCCGCAGTGTTCGGCATACTTATAGGAATTCCTGTTCTCAGACTTAAAGGCGACTATCTCGCTATCGTTACACTTGCGTTCGGTGAAATCATAAAGAACGTTTTCGCAGCACTTTACCTTGGTTATGATTCTAAGGGCGTTCACGTTTCTCTCAAAAGTCTGTCAAACCTTAACCTTGAGCCTGACGGAAAGCTTATACTGAACGGCCCTCAGGGTATCAGCGGCACACCTAACGATTCTACATTCATTATCGGCGCTGTTATGTTGCTTATCACTCTTATCATTGCCTATAACTTTGTATATTCAAGAACGGGCAGAGCAGTAATGGCTATCAGAGATAATGTTATCGCAGCCGAGTCTGTAGGTCTTAACATCACAAAATATAAGCTTATTACTTTTGCATTGACTGCATTCCTGGCAGGCTGTGCAGGTGCGCTTTATTCTCATAACTTCTATACGCTCCAGGCTTCTAAGTTCGACTATAACCTGTCTATCCTTATCTTGGTATTCGTTGTTCTGGGCGGTATAGGCAGTATCAGAGGAAGTGTTATCGCAGCTATCGTGCTTGTTCTGCTTCCAGAAATGCTAAGAAGCATAAACAGCTACAGAATGCTTATCTATTCTATCGTTCTTATCGTTATGATGATAATAACTTCAAATGAAAAAACAAAGACTTTTATCAGTGCAAATACTGCTAAGTTCAAGGCTTTGTTCAAGCGTGAAAAAGTAAAGGAGGCTGAGTGATATGGCACTTCTTGAAGTAAAAAACCTCGGCATCTCATTCGGCGGACTCCGTGCAGTTGACGAGTTCAGCATAACAATAGAAAAAGGTCAGCTTTATGGTCTTATTGGACCGAACGGAGCAGGAAAGACCACTATCTTCAATATGCTCACAGGCGTTTATAAGCCAGCTGACGGCACAATCGTTCTTGACGGAAAGAACATTACCGGCAAAAACACTATCGAAATAAACCGTGCAGGCATTGCCCGTACATTCCAGAACATCAGACTTTTTAAGGATATGACGGTGCTTGACAACGTCAAGGTCGCTCTTCATAATCATTATAAATACAGCACCTTTACAGGCGTTTTCAGACTTCCAAGATATTTCAAGCTTGAAAAGGCAATGGACGCAAAGGCGCTGGAGCTTCTGAAGGTTTTCGAGCTTGACGATAAGGCGAGTCTGCTTGCTTCCGGACTTCCGTATGGCGATCAGAGAAAGCTTGAGATCGCAAGAGCCCTCGCAACACAGCCGAAGTTGCTGCTTCTTGACGAGCCTGCTGCCGGCATGAATCCAAACGAAACAGCGGAGCTTATGGATACTATCCGCTTTGTAAGAGATAATTTTGATATGACGGTGCTGCTTATCGAGCATGATATGAGCCTTGTTTCAGGTATCTGCGAAAAGCTGTCTGTGCTGAACTTCGGTCAGCTCCTTTGTGAGGGTAAGACAGCGGAAGTGCTTAAAAATCCTGAAGTTATCACCGCATATCTGGGCGAATAAGGGGGTAAGTAAAATGGCAATGTTGGAAATCAATGATCTGCACGTCAATTATGGCATGATAGCCGCTTTGAAAGGTATCTCCTTTGAGGTAAACGAGGGCGAGGTCATTTCCCTTATCGGTGCAAACGGAGCAGGAAAGACCACCACTCTGCACACCCTTACAGGTCTTATCTCTGCAAAATCGGGTTCTATCAAATTCAACGGTGTGGAGCTTACAAAAACTCCTGCACACAAGATCGTGGAAATGGGTATAGCACACGTTCCTGAGGGAAGAAGAATATTCCAAAACCTCACAGTGCTTGATAACCTTAAGCTTGGAGCATTTACAAGAAAAGACAAGGAGAATATACCGAAGGATATTCAGGATATATACGAGCGTTTCCCTAGACTTGCAGAAAGAAAAAATCAGATAGCAGGTACTCTTTCAGGCGGTGAGCAGCAGATGCTGGCAATGGGCAGGGCACTCATGTCAAGACCTAAGATAGTTGTAATGGACGAGCCGTCAATGGGTCTGTCACCGATACTTGTGTCAACCATATTTAAGATAATCGAGGACATAAGAAAGAGCGGAACAACTGTATTGCTTGTTGAGCAGAACGCAAAGAAAGCCCTTGCTATCTCAGACAGAGCTTATGTTCTTGAAACGGGCAAGATAGTTCTGTCAGGCAAGGCGTCTGATCTTATCAATGATGAGTCGGTCAAGAAAGCATATTTAGGTGAATAGGAGTTGAGCTTTATGGCAAGGATCATAACCATTGCAAGGGGCATCGGCAGTGGCGGAAGAACTGTAGGAAAAATGCTGTCAGAGGATATGGGTATAAAATATTATGATAAGGAGCTTATAAAGCTTGCAAGCGACGAAAGCGGTATAAATGAACGCTTTTTCGGGCTTGTTGATGAAAAACTGAAAGGTTCTTTTCTGAGAAAGGGCGGAGTTTACAAGGGTGAGCTTCTTGACCCTGATGATCACGACTTTACTTCTGACAGAAATCTTTTCAATTATCAGGCGAAGATAATAAAGCAGCTTGCAGACAGAGAGCCTGCGGTAATAGTTGGCAGGTGTGCTGACTATATTCTCCGTGACAGAAAAGACGTGCTTAAGGTTTTCATATATTCTGATATGGAAACTGCGGTCAAGAATATCGTCGATCTGTATGGTGTTTCTGTAAAAGAGGCTGTCAAGATAATCGAAAAGACAGACAAGGAGAGAAGCGATTATTATCGTCACTACACAGGCAGGGATTGGACAAATGCGAAAAACTACAATCTGTGTCTTGATACCAGCGACATGAGCTATGACAAGTGCGTTGATATCATTAAGGGATATATAAAGCTTCTTGAAGAGTAAGGCATAAAAATAAAGCCGCATTGCTTTTTTGGCAGTGCGGCTTTTGTGATATATGAAATCAGTTGAATTTTTCTGAAATAGTCCTTGCGGCAAATACTCCTGATGCAGAAGCCTGCGACAGAGAGTGCGTAACGCCTGAGCCGTCGCCAAGGACGTAAAGACCTTTGACAGCAGTTTCAAGGTTCTCGTCAACGTCAACTCTTGAATTGTAGAACTTGACCTCAACGCCGTAAAGAAGCGTGTCGATATTCGCCATACCGGGTGCTATCTTATCCAGAGCGTATATCATTTCGATAATATCGTCAAGCTGTCGCTTTGGGATAACAAGGCTCAGGTCGCCCGGAGTTGCTTTGAGAGTAGGGTTAAGGAACGTCTGACCAAAGCGGTGTTCATTTGTACGTCTGCCTGCAACAAGATCACCGAAACGCTGGACAAGCACTCCACCGCCAAGCATATTAGACAGCCTTGCGATAGACTCACCGTATGCGTTTGAGTCCTTGAAAGGCTCAGAGAATGTGTTGGATACCAGCAGAGCGAAGTTTGTGTTCTCAGTTCTCAGTGCAGGGTCAGCATAGCTGTGTCCGTTTACTGTGATGATGCCGTTTGTGTTCTCAGTAACTACCTCACCGTATGGGTTCATGCAGAATGTTCTTACAAGGTCGCCGTATTTCTTTGTGCGGTAAACTATCTTGCTTTCGTATACCTTGCTTGTGATATGCTCAAAAACAGCCGCAGGTATCTCAACACGAACGCCGATATCAACTCTGTTTGAACGTCTTTTGATACCAAAGTTGTCGCATATCTCAGATATCCATTTTGAACCGCTTCTGCCTGCCGCAACAACAGCGTTTGAGCAGTGATACTCGTCCTTGTCTGTGATAACAGTGAAGTCGTTCTCCTTGCCTGTTATACCCTGAACACTTTCATAAAATTTTATGTCTATCTTGTCTTTAACAAAGTCATAGATGTTCTGGAGTATCTGCATATTTCTGTCAGTGCCAAGGTGTCTTACCTGAGCGTCAAGGAGGTGGAGGTCATATTTCAGAGCCATTGCCTTGATGTCGGAAGAAGTTGTGGAGTAAAGCTTAGCGTCCTGACCGCCCATTTCAAGGTTTATCTTGTCAACATACTGCATAAGCTCGATAGCCTTTTCCTTGCCGGTAAATGTGTAAAGGTCACCGCCGAAATTGTTTGTGATGTTATATTTGCCGTCTGACATTCCGCCTGCACCGCCGAAGCCGTGCATAATGGAACATACCTTGCAGTGAATGCAGGACTTAACTTTTTTGCCATCTATAGGACACTTACGCTTGCTGACAGGTCCGCCCTGATCAATAATGCAAACTTTTATGTTTTTGTCAAGCTTGACAAATTCGTATGCCATGAATACGCCGGCTGCACCTGCACCGACAACAACTACGTCATAATTCTGAGCCATAACTATTTCCTTTCAAATCAAAATCCAGTTTATTTTTCCATAAAACGGGCGGCCGCACCTTTGCAGAAGATAGCCTGAAAGGAGATAACCGCCATATTTTTTTCTATTTTATATCAAATACGATAGTAGCCAATGTGAAGAATATCAGTGTTGAGCAAGTGTCAACGATAGTGGTGATAAGCGGGGCAGCCATGATAGCAGGGTCAAGATGAAGCTTCTTGGCAGCCATCGGGAGCATACAGGCGATGAGCTTTGAAAGCACAACAGTTGCCATGATAGCCATACTCACCGTGAACGCAAGCTTGTAGCAATCCACAGATGTGTCACCGTGATACACAAGAATTATTCTTATAGCATTGACTATAGCAAGGATAACGCTGCAAAGAAGCGCGACTCTGAACTCTTTCCACATGACCTTGAAAAAGTCTTTCATTCTTATCTCACCAAGCGCCATGCCTCTTATAACAAGGGTCGAGGTCTGAGAGCCGCAGTTTCCGCCTGTGCCACTAAGCATTGACAGGAACGATACCAAAACAGGGACAGCCGCAAAAGCAGACTGATATTTGTTTACGATAGCACCCGTAAGGGTAGCTGACAGCATAAGTATCAAAAGCCATGCTATTCTGTTTTTCGCATGAGTGAAAACAGAGGTCTTGAAATAGGAATCGTCACTTGGCGCAACGGCAGCCATTTTCGAGAAGTCCTCAGTGGTCTCCTCCTCGATAACGTCCATAGCGTCGTCAAATGTAACGATACCGACCATGCGGTTTTCTCTGTCAACAACAGGCAGAGAAAGAAAGTCATATTTTGAGAACATGGAAGCAACATACTCTTTATCCTCAAGGGTATCAACGGAAATAACGTTGTCCTCCATTATGTCCTCTATTTTATCGTTATCATCAGCAGTTACGATATCAAGCAGTGAAAGCACGCCCACGAGCTTTCTGTTCTCAGTGACATAAAGTGTATTTACAGTTTCCTTGACCATACCAA
The DNA here is from genome assembly GCF_000980385.1 of Ruminococcus sp. N15.MGS-57. Lineage (NCBI taxonomy): Bacteria > Bacillati > Bacillota > Clostridia > Eubacteriales > Oscillospiraceae > Ruminococcus > Ruminococcus sp. N15.MGS-57. The sequence goes on along the minus strand of NZ_LARF01000018.1, from coordinate 26,830 downwards.
CGTGTCTTATCCAATCCAGTGCTTCCTTGGCGGTGTAGCTTCTGTGAAGATAAACGTACTCGGTGGTCATAATAGAGCCTGCACTGTCTTTAGGATATTTGAGTATCTGATTTATCTGTTTTCTCGTTTCAGCGTCAGCAGACTTGATTATCCTTGCAACAACATTTGCAGGCATTTCCTCGATAATATTTACCGTATCATCAAGATAAAGGTCGTCAACGATCTCCTGAAGCTCCTTATCCGTAAAGGCATTGATAAGCATCATTTGTGTATCGCTGTCCATATAAGCGAAAACGTCAGCCGCAACGTCCTTGTTCAAAAGACGGAACAGCAACGGAAGCTCGTATTTCTCGACCTCGTGATCGTCATAAAACTGCTGCAAAAGAGCAGCCACGTCGGCTTCGTTCATATCCATAAATATTTCACGGATAGCCTTGTAGTTTCTTTTCTTTAACAGCTCCAATACTGTGTTAAACATAATGTTTCCCCCTAACAGCAGCGGTAATAAGCACAACAGTACAAATAATCGTACTTATACCAACTCTGTACAAATATAAGGATCTACCAAAACACAGATCGTCCTATTCAATTAAAATTGATATTTAGATCACAAAAAGGCTGCCACAAACGGGCGAGCCGCTCTGCAATCGAGGGGCGATCGTATTCTGACTGGCGTCGTCCATTTGTACACACTCCTTAAAAATCATGATTTATGCACGTTTTTACTATTCGCACACATAATATTATTATACGCTTACCTTGTTTTTTTGTCAAGAAATTGTTTAATTTAATTTTATGAACGTGCTGTAAATTTGCGAAGTATAATGAATTGCTTTTGACCTCTTGCCAAATGGGGAGAAATAGGGTATAATTATTATATGGATCGAATAATAAACCGAAAGGAATTGATAAAATGAGCGAAATAAGAGATGAAAGCTTGTGGGAAAGCGGTAAAAGAAAGATAGAATGGGTAAGACAGAATATGTCATTGCTCAGAAGCGTCGAGGAAGATTTCAAGAGAGATCAGCCTTTTAAGGGGCTGAAAGTTGCACTTTCTATCCACCTTGAAGCTAAGACCGCTTATCTTTGCAAAGTCCTTGCAGCAGGCGGTGCTGAAATGTACATCACAGGAAGCAATCCGCTGTCTACTCAGGACGATGTTGCGGCAGGTCTTGTGCATGACGGCTTGAACGTTTTTGCATGGCATGGTGCAACTGACGAGGAGTATCACAGACATATATCCGAGGTAGTTAAGGTAGGTCCAAACATTATTATAGATGACGGCGGCGACCTTGTAAACCTTATCCACAATGAATACCCTGAGCTGATACCGAACGTTATCGGTGGTTGTGAGGAAACTACTACGGGCATTATCCGTCTTATTGCAATGAACAAGGACGGTCAGCTCAAATTCCCTATGATGCTTGTAAACAATGCAAAGTGCAAGTATCTTTTTGATAACAGATACGGCACAGGTCAGTCTGTATGGGACGGAATAAACAGAACAACTAACCTTATCGTTGCAGGCAAGAACGTTGTTGTTGCAGGCTACGGCTGGTGCGGCAAGGGTGTTGCAATGAGAGCAAAGGGTCTTGGTGCAAGCGTTATCGTCTGCGAAGTCGACCCAATAAAGGCTATGGAGGCTGTTATGGACGGCTTTAAGGTAATGAAAATGGTTGACGCCGCTAAGGTGGGCGACTTCTTTGTTACTGTAACAGGCTGTAAGGATGTTATTACTGAGAAAGCTTTCATGAACATGAAAGATGGTGCTATACTCTGTAACGCAGGTCACTTTGATTGCGAGGTAGACGTGGCTGGACTTAAAAAGCTGTCTGTTGAAAGCAAGCTTGCAAGAAACAATATTGACGGTTATAAGCTTCCGAACGGTAATTGGTTGTATGTTATCGGCGAGGGCAGACTTGTAAACCTTGCCGCAGGCGACGGTCACCCTGCCGAGATAATGGATATGTCCTTTGCTATCCAAGCCCTTTCTGCGGCTTATCTTGTTAAAAACAAAGACAAGCTTACAGACAAGATAGTTTATGTTCCTGATGAGATAGACAAGGAAGTTGCAAACAGAAAGCTTAAATTCTGGGAGCTTGAGATAGATAAGCTTACATCTGAGCAGGAGAAATATCTTAACAGCTGGCAGGTATAAAATATCATATTAGTACAATATAACGGACAGCTTGGGTTGTCCGTTTTTTGTATCTTGAAATTGCCATAAATTTATTTTGTCTTCAAGGTTTTAAATCACTGATTTCTGTACATTTTAATATTAGGGCGATAAAAAACAGGGCGGTGAGAATGTGGCGGCAAAGATGTATAAGATACTTACGCTTTTTTCGGTGGGTGCAATATGCTATGGTTTCATGGAAATACTTAACAGGGGATATTCTCATATCACAATGGGGGTGCTTGGGGGAATTTCAATGCTGGTTATCCATATCATGAATGGCGAGCGCAGGCGAGGAGTGAGCCTGCTGTCTGTGCTTGCAGTGTCGGCAGCATTTATCACTGCCATAGAATTTCTTGCAGGGGAGTATCTCAACCGCTATCTCGGCATGGGCATATGGAGCTATGAGGAAGTGCCGCTGAATTTTGACGGACAGATATGCCTGCCATTTGCTTTTGTGTGGTTTGGGTTGTCCTATATTGGTGTGCTTGCGGATAATTTTATACGCAGACATATTTTCAAGGAATACCCTGTCATTGTTAAACGAGGAAAAGAAAAAATACCTGCGGCGGTTGGATAAGAGTGCAATTATTTGTACTGCTCAGTATGTAAAAATATAATTAACTGGCGACCTCAGTTCGCCCCTACGCAAAAATTGTAAATATAGGGGACGGCGACACGCTTACATTCGCCCGTCATTCACCAACGCATATAAAAACAAATGGACTGTCTATCTATATGATAAGCAGTCCGTATTTTTGTACATATCAATCTTTTGTGTACCACTTTTTCAGCACTTCTTCGCCAAGCTTGCCATAAACTGTGAAGTCACGGTTTTTCTTGTCTTCCTCTATTGGCGGCAGGATAGCTTTCCAATCCCACCAAAAGTAACCGCAGAACCAATCCAGATCCCAAGTTGCTTCCATTGCAGTGTCGTAGAAATCTGCCTGTTCCTGCTCGTCAAGTGGTTTGTCGAGCCTGTCATGGAAATCCCAAGGGTACTGCGTGCAGCCCTCTTCGTTTCGCACGCCTATCTCAGCGAACATTATAGGCTTGTTGAAATGCTTGTGAGCCTTTTCAAGGGAGCCGACAACTTCGCTCCAGCGACTGAGCATATGCTCCTTGCTTCTGCTCACACCGTCTGTAACAGGGTAGTAGCCTGAGATGCCAATGATATCCACGTCGCTGAGCCAATCGAAACGCTGTTCGTCGCCGTGATTGATGTTGTGCATAACGATACCGCTGTAGACCTCTCTCACCTGTGCGATAAGCTTTCTGCATCTGTCGGACTGCTTGTCCATTCCTGCCATTTCACAGCCTGTGCAGAGCATTTCACAGCCGAGCTTTTCTGCAAGCTTTGCATAGTGGAGCATGAAAGCTGTGTATGACTTGAACCACTTGTCCCAATATTCAGGGTTCTCAGGCGGAAAGTCTATCCTTGCACGCCATGAGCGGTCAAGGCAATCCACCATAGGCTTAAGGCAGACTTTAAGTCCCAGTGACTTTGCTTTTTTTATAGCGAAGGCAATGTCTTCGTCAGATTGTGTTCTCTCATAATCACTGAAAACTCTTGTGCTTGCAAAGCTCTCCTGCAATGCGTTTACAGGGATACATATCCAGTTCAAGCCGTTTGAAGCAAGCCTTTCCATTGACTTTTCTGCCGCTTCCGTCTGAAAATCACCTCTCTTGGAGAAAAATCCCCAAGTATATCCTTTGCAGAAAATATCTTTATTCATGTATCAAAAACCTCTCTTTTTTGTAAATGTCCTGATAGAAAAGCCACAGGTAAGTTCAAGCCTGTTCACCTTTTTAAGCTTCTCCACTGCCACGGCAGATGTTTTGTAGTAATACGGAGTCATTGTAAAAAGATTAAAAATATCCTCCTGACTTTCAAGCACCACAGGATATTCAAAAATGATCTCCTCTGACTCGTCAAATTTATTAAGTCCATATACATTGGGCTTGTTTTCGTAAGGCTTCTCATAAAGCACTTCTTTAAGCTCAAACAGATGTCTTGGGGACGGAGAAACTACTACAAGCTTTCCGCCGTTTTTCAGCACCCTTGCGTATTCGTCATTTGAAACAGGTGCAAATGTGCATACGATAAGGTCTGCAAATTTGTCTATAAACGGAAGCTGAAATGACGATGCCACTGCAAATTCGCAATTTGTGATATTTTCGCAATGTATCCTCGTCATGCAGTGGGCAACTGCCGCCTTTGATATGTCAATGCCGTAAAACTTCGCCTTTGGCAGTGCCTTGGCATAGTTCACAGTGTAAAAGCCCTCACCGCAGCCACTGTCGATAATATAAGGCTGTTTCACATTTTCAAGCAGACCGCCCATTACCTCAGCTGTTTTCTTCGCAAGCGGCAGATAATAGTCACGGTCGAGGAAATCCGTTCTCGCCTTTACCATTTCCGCATTGTCGCCTGCATTTTTAGGATTTCTGCCCTTTGTGGTAAGCAGATTTACATATCCTTTTCTCGCAATATCAAAGCTGTGACCGTTCTGACAGTGCCATACGTTGTCAAGCTTTCTGAGCCGTTTTTTGCATATCGGACAAACATACATATAAATCACCCTGAACATTATAGCATTTCCCTCTGCTTTTAGCAATGGATATTTTATTAATAAAAAAGTGCTTGACAATCGTCGGGTTATGCTTTATAATATCAATATATGCAAAATGCGGTGACGGAATTATCCGAAACAGTGTCGGTAAAGAGAAAAGGCGGTGGGTGAAAGCCTTTGCGGCAAGTTCGGTGGCTAACCTGAGCGGTGCTGAAAACAGCAACGTATGCTCTGCGTTAAAGGGCTTCGAGTGGTCGGGCGATGAGTTCGGCAATTTGGGTGGTAACACGGAACTGTCGGTTTCGTCCCATGTTTAGGGACGAGCCGTTTTTTATTTTGCGAATAATTTCATTTGGAAGGATCTGAATTTATGGAATGGACAGGACTTAACGAACTGCGTGAATCTTATCTAAAATTTTTTGAGAGCAAGGGCTGCTTAAGACACAAGAGCTACCCTCTAGTACCTCAGAACGATAACAGCCTGCTGCTTATCGTTGCAGGTATGGCGCCTCTGAAGCCTTACTTCACAGGTCAGGAAACACCTCCTAGAACAAGAATGACAACTTGTCAGAAGTGTATCAGAACAGGCGATATTGAAAACGTTGGTAAGACGGCAAGACATGGCACATATTTTGAAATGCTTGGTAACTTCTCATTCGGTGATTACTTCAAGAAAGAAGCCATTGCATGGGCTTGGGAGTATGTTACACAGGTACTCAAACTGCCAAAGGACAGACTTTATATTTCTGTTTATGAGGACGATGACGAGGCTGAGAAGATATGGCATGAGGACGCCGGCGTTCCAATGGATCATATCGTAAGAATGGGCAAGGAAGACAACTTCTGGGAGGCAGGAACAGACGGCCCTTGCGGTCCATGTTCAGAGATCTATTTCGACAGAGGAGAGAAATATGGCTGTGGCAAGCCTGATTGTAAGGTCGGCTGCGACTGCGACAGATACATGGAGTTCTGGAACCTTGTGTTCACACAGTTTGAAAGACATGAGGACGGCACTTATACTCCACTTAAGCAGAAAAATATCGACACAGGTATGGGTCTTGAAAGGCTTGCTTCTATCATGCAGGACGTTGACTCTATCTTTGACGTTGATACAGTAAAGGCTATCAGAGATCATGTTTGTAAGATAGCAGGCTGTGAGTACGGCAAGGAGTACAAAAAGGACGTTTCTATCAGAGTTATCACAGACCATATCCGTTCTGTAACATTCATGGCGTCAGACGGAATTCTGCCGTCAAATGAGGGCAGAGGATACGTTATGAGACGTTTGCTCAGAAGAGCAGTTCGTCACGGAAAGCTTCTCGGCATAAACGGACTTTTCCTCAAAGACCTTGTAAAAACTGTTGTTGACTGCAACAAGTGTGAGTATAACGAGCTTGAAGAAAAGTATGACTATATCGTAAAGGTGCTCACAACTGAGGAGCAGAACTTTAATGCCACTATCGACAGAGGTATGAAGATACTTGACGATCTTATCGCACAGATGCAGAAAGACGGCAAGACGGAGCTTGACGGTGAGAGTTGCTTTAAGCTTTCCGACACATACGGTTTCCCTATCGACCTTACAAGAGAGATCCTTGAAGAAAAGGGCATGACCTGTGATGAGGAGGGCTTTGCTGAGTGCTATGCAAAGCAGAGAGAAACAGCCAAGAACGCTCATGCTGCAACAAAGTATATGGGTGTAGACGAAACTGTTTTCCATAAAATAGACAAGGATTTCCACACAGAGTTCATCGGCTATGACAAGCTCGAGGGCGACAGCGAGATATCATTCATCACAACTGATGATGAGCTTATCGAAAACGCAAAGGCTGGCGATGAAGTATATATTGTATCTTCACAGACGCCATTCTATGCAGAGAGCGGCGGACAGGTGGGCGATATCGGTACTATCGTTACAGAAAGCGGTAAGTGCAGAGTCGTTGACACACAGAAGGTCGTTGCAGGCAAGTTCGCTCATAAGGCAGTTGTTGAAGAGGGCGAGATAGCTGTAGGTCAGAAGGCTCACTTCACTGTTGACAGAAAGACACGTTATGCTGTTATGAGAAACCATAGCTGCGCACATCTGCTTCAGGCTGCACTGAGAAAAGTTCTCGGTGAACACGTTCATCAGGCAGGTCAGCTCGTTGACGCCCACAGACTGAGATTTGACTTCTCTCACTTCAACGCAATGACAGCAGAGGAGAAGCTCAAGGTCGAAGCACTTGTAAACAAGTATATCCTTGAGGCTCTTGATATAAAAATGGAAGAAATGCCTATCGCAGAAGCTCAGAAGCTTGGCGCTATGGCTCTGTTCGGTGAGAAATACGGCGAAACTGTAAGGGTAGTAACAATGGGTGACGGTGACGAAACAGCTTCTATCGAGTTCTGTGGCGGTACACATCTTGACAATACTTCAAGAATAGGTCTGTTCAAGATAATCTCCGAAAGCTCTGTAGCTTCAGGCGTAAGACGTATCGAAGCCGTAACAGGCAGAGGCGTTCTGGAGCTTGTTGAGGAAAGAGCCGCAACTATCCAGCAGGCGGCTGAAAGCCTTAAGCTTGCAAATCCACTGGACATCGTAAAGAGATGCCACACTATCATGCAGGAAGTCAAGGACCTTGAAAAGGAAAGAGACGCTTTGCAGGCAGAGATAACAAATCTCAAAACAAAGTCGCTGTTCGATAATCCGTATGAGGTCAACGGCGTTAAGGTAGTTACTGCAATGCTCACCAACACAAGACCTGATATGCTCAGAAAAATGGGCGACGAGCTTAAAGCAAGAGAAGCTGACGCAGTTGCAGTTGTTGCAGGCGTTGACGGTGAAAAGGCAAACCTTGTTGTAGTTTGCGGCAAGAATGCTGTTGCAAAGGGTGCACACGCAGGCAAGATAGCAGGCAAGGTAGCCGCACTCACAGGCGGCAAGGGCGGCGGACGTCCTGACTCTGCTATGGCTGGTATAGGCGACAGATTCAAGATCGACGAGGCACTTGACAAGGTAAACGAAATAGTTGGCGAATTTGTAAAATAATATGGGCAAAGGCTGTGCAAAATGCTGTGCAGCCTACCCCTTTATGAAAGGCGGAGAGATAAATGGAAGATTGTCTTTTTTGTAAAATTATTTCCGGGGAAATACCTTCAAAGAAAATATACGAGGACGAGCTGACATACGTTTTTGAGGACATTGCTCCTACAGCTCCGATTCATTATCTTGTTATCCCTAAGCAGCATATTTCAAAGCTTGACGAAATAACCCCTGAGAACAGTGCAGTTATCGCACATATCTATGAAGTTATCGCAAAGCTTGCCAAAGACCTCGACCTTAAGGACGGTTTCAGAGTTGTTTCCAACTGCGGCGAGCAGGCAGGACAGAGTGTTTTCCACATTCATTTTCATCTTCTTGCAGGCAGACCACTTGCTTGGCCAGCCGGTTAAAGAAATAAAACGGGCGGGTAAATTTCTTATCCGCCCTTAGTTTTAAGGGGGACGGCGGCAGTGGTGAGAAAAAGCTGTTATATCGGCTTTTCGTATTTTGCAGGACTTTTTCTCTGTACCATTGGCTGGGGAAGGAACAATGCAGTTTTTGCACTTGCGTCAGCATGTGTAGCCATTACAGCCTTTGCGCTTTTTAAGAGATGCCGAAAGCATATAGCTCTCTGCTTTGTTTCGTTCCTGATAGCGGTGGGAGTCAATACCGCTTATACTCACATTTCCTATGATAAACTGACAGCTTTAGACGGAAAGACCGTCACAGTTAAAGGCGAGATAACCGACATAAGCTATATAGGCTCTGACACTTGTCGACTAAGTGTCAATGGTACCGTTGGGGGAGTAAAAGGCAGGCTGACCTTTTATGCAGATGACATTGAATATGATTACTATGACAATATCGTGGCGACAGTAAAGGTCAGCAAGATAAAAGACAGCATCAATTTCAAATCAGAGCAGTATGACCGGCCTAAAGGCGTTTTTCTCCAAGGTTCGACCGCTGAAAGCATAGAAGTCACAGGCGGCGGAAACACCATTTTACGCAGTATAATGCACTATCGTGACAAGATGTTCATGTTGATAAACGATATCATAGGCGGAGATGAGGGCGGTTTTGCCGCTGCAATGCTCTGCGGAGATAAAACTGAGCTTTCAAAGCAAACGAAGCTCACGGTCTATCGTAGTGGCATAGGTCATATATTTTCCGTGTCGGGAACTCATGTGGTCATAATAAGTGCCATGATAGGCTGGCTCATGCAGAAACTAAGCAAGGATAAGCGTGTGATATTTGCTGTCCAAACTGTGGCCATATGGGCGTTTGCGGTCTTTGCAGGATTTTCAGTATCCGTTGTGAGGGCGGCTGTTATGCTGACCTTGGTCACTGCCGCACCGCTCCTTTACCGCAGACCAGACCCAGCAAATACTCTCTGCCTTTGCGCTGTTGTAATACTCACTCTTTCACCCTATGCGGCGGCAGACAGTTCGTTTTTGCTGTCATTCACAGCTGCGTTTGTTATAAGCGTTGTATGCCCGAAAGCGGTGACGATGGTAAAGCGCAGGGATATTCTTGGCAACATTGAGCGTGAAATAGTCACAGCGGTGACGATACTTCTTTGCACAATGCCTGTTCAGCTAATGTTTTTCAGCGAAATATCTCTTGTTGCACCACTATCAAATATCCTGCTGGTGCCTGTCTGTACCCTTGCTCTGGGTCTGACGGTAATAACTGCGGTAACAGGCGGTGCGGCAATAATAGCCTATCCTGTGCTGACGGTGGTAAAGTATCTTCTGAAAGTTGTTCTGTTTCTTGCTGAGCTGTTTTCAAAATTCAGCTTTGCCTATCTTCCTCGTGGAGTAAGACCACTTGGTATTGTAATGCTCGTTACCTGCCTTGTACCTGTGGCGGTCATGTTTCTGAGAAAGTCAGTAAAGCTTGGGGCTTTTTGCACTGCTTTAATGCTTGTATGTTGGACAGCGGTGTATAATTTTTCTCTTGCTTTTGGAGGCTCGGTAAAGATAGTTGTAATGCCAAAAGGAAATGCAGTGCAGGCTGTGCTGTATGATAAAACAAAAGGTATGGTTTTCGATATGGGCAGTAAGGGCAAGCTCAACAGCGGTATGGAAAGCTTTTTGGAGCTTTACGGCATAAAAGAGCTAAAAGGCGCATTTATAGAAAGCGAACAGTATTACACTATAACGAAATATAACGAGCAGATGACTATACAACCTGACAGATTTTATATAAATGGCGAGCCTGATAATGACAGCGAACTGCCGTTCATGACAGGCGCACAGCTTGATTGGAACGGTGTTAAGATAGAAGCACTGGAGGACGGCTATAAAATTACCACCGAGGGCTGTGTGGTCACTATAGAAAAAGGTTCTGTCACCATAAACGGCAGAAACCTTGACACAACAGATGAAGAATACCCATTGATGATAGATATGAAAAATTCGCAGATAAGGAGGACGGACTATGGCTTTGCTTACGGCTTCGGCTCTTGGTAAAACGATAAGAGAGAATGATATCGACAGCCTTTATTATTTTTACGGACATGATACAGCGGCACTTGAAAGCTTTACAAAAAGGCTTGTGAACAAGCTTTGCCCTGCTGACGCTCAGGTCATGAACTTTCATAAGCTTGACGGCAAAAATCTTGATTTTCCAATGCTTACAGACGCTTGCGAAGCTCTGCCTTTTATGGCTGAACGTGTGGTGGTGACTATAAACGACCTTAATATAGACGCAGTGACTAAGGACGATTTGGACGACCTGAAAAAGATCCTGGGCTCTCTTGGCGAAACCACCACAGTGATAATCTATGCCACAGGAGTTGACCTTTTCAAGAACAAAAAGTATCTTACAGACAAAAACAAGCGCTTTGCAGATTTCTGCGAAAAGCATGGCACTGTCTGCAACTTTGAATACAAAAGGGCTTCCGACCTTGGAAAGTCTATATCCACCTATCTTGCAAAAAGCGGCTGTACCATAACAAAAAGCAACGCAGAGTATCTTGCAAACCTCTGTTTGTGCGACACTGCATTTATCAGCAAGGAGCTTGAAAAGCTTTCGGCTTATGCAGAGGGCAGGGAGGTAACAAGAGAGGATATCGACTTGCTTTGTATCAGGCGTATCGAGTCGGACGGATATTCTCTTGCAATAAATATCCTCAGAGGCAATGCGGCAATGGTCTTTACACGTTTGCGTGAACTCGATGTGCAGAATTATGAACCATATGCTATAATAGGAATAATCGGCTTTTCCCTTGCGGATATCTATAGGGCGAAGCTTGCACGTTCCTCTGGCAGGAGCGTTGCAGACGTGGCTAAAGATTTTTCCTATGGGAAAAACAGAGAGTTTGCAGTAAAAAACGCCTATTCCGAGTGCGGAAATATCTCGGCGGAGCGTATAAGAAAAACGCTTGAGATACTTTCTGAAACCGACCTTATGCTCAAAACAAGGTCACGGGGAAAAGACGGAGATATGCTCACCCTCGAGCAGGGGCTTGCAAGGTCAATGGCGTTAAGGTGTTAGTAAATGGAAAAACTTAAAATATCAAGGGCAATAATCGTTGAGGGAAAATATGATAAGATAAAGCTTTCGTCCATAGTTGACGGTGTTATAATCGTCACTAACGGCTTTCGTATCTATAAAGACCCTGACAAGGCAGCGCTTATAAGATACTATGCTCAGCATGGCGGAATAGCAATTCTTACAGACTCTGACACAGCAGGCTTTCGCATAAGAGGGCATATAAAGGGTATCGTCCCCAAAGGCGATATCGTGAACGTGTATGTTCCTGAGATATTCGGCAAAGAAAAGCGCAAGACAGAGCCGTCAAAAGAGGGCTTGTTAGGGGTCGAGGGCGTTCCTGCGGATATTATCAGGGAAGCCTTTGAAAAAGCAGGCATTATAGGCGAAAAGGTCGCAGAAAGAGAACTCATGACCAAGCTTGACTTTTATGAGCTAGGTCTAAGCGGCAGACCCGACAGCAGCAGGCTCAGACAGCTTGTGTGCGAAAAGCTGTCGTTGCCCCAAAAGCTCACTGCAAACGCACTGCTTGAAGTGGTGAACACAATGCTCGATAAAGACAGCTTGCAAGCACTCATAGAGAATTTGACCTCAGAAAACAATAAAGACAAGGAGAATAGCGTTGGTTAGTCTTGAATTTTTATATTTCTTTCTTCCTGTTTTTATGGGAGTATACGCTTTGTCAGGGGTGCGTTTCAGAAAAGCCGTGTTCCTGCTTGGAACAGTTGTGCTGTGTCTGTGGGTGTCCACATGGGGGATAATACCAATGGCGGTGTGTGCTGTTGTATCATACTTTTGCGGCAGGCTTATCCACCGCTTTGCAGACAAAAAAAGAATTAAAAGGCTATGGCTCATATTATCGGTGGTAGCAAATATGGCAGTGCTTCTTGTATTCATAAGAAGCGGTCACAGCAGCTATGACGTGACGTCTATATTCACAGGCAAAGGCGCAATGCTAAAGCTTTTCCCGGTGTGGGGAGCGGGCATTTTCACTCTCCATGGCATCTCCTACTGCATGGATATTTATAGGAAAGAAATAGAGCCTGAGAAGAATTTTCTTTTGGTATCTCAATATATATGCTTTTTCCCATGCTTTAGCTGTGGACCGATACTCAGATTTTCGGATATGAGCGCACAGCTTAGAAAACCTGTCATAACCTCTGGAAAGCTTGCAGAAGGCATAAAGCTTATGCTTATAGGCTTTGCGGAGAAGCTTTTTCTGTCGGATCCTATGTACGAGATGTGGCAGCATATAAGGGGAGTAAGTGCAGACTCGCTCTCCGCAGCTTGTGCATGGCTTGGGATAATAGCTTTCTCCTTTGCGTTCTACTATGAGCTTAGAGCTTATTCGCATATTGCACAGGGTATTGGTTCAATGCTCGGCTTTGAACTTCCTGATAACTTTGATCTGCCGTTTATGTCAGCAGGCTTCAATGAGCTTATAAAACGATTTGCCTGCACCTTTTATAGTTGGGTGAGAGATTATTTCTACAGACCTATATGTAGAAATAAAGACAGCGTTTGCCTTTGGGCATTGATACTGTCTGTGCTTGCAGGCTCGGTTTGGTATGGCTACGGCAGACACACAATGCTGTGGGCAGCGTTTATTTGTGTTATGCTTGGCATAGAATATCTCTTGAAAAATATTCTTGCGGCTGTGCCGACAGGGGTAAGATGTGCGGTGATGAATGTTCTGTTTCTTATAGGTTTGCCGTTTCTTGCGATAGACAGCCTGCCTTCAGCCTGCGGATATGTTGCTGCAATGCTCGGCGGGGGAAGCTTTGCAGGAGATGTACTTGCATCGTATGTGATAAAAACAGGAGTTGTGATGTATCTTATCTGCGGCTTTTTTGCAACAGGTATCGGCAGATATCTCAAACGCAGGATAATGCAGCTCAATACTAATATAGTTTACATAATCGAGCCAATGCTCACTATAGGATTTCTGCTTATCAGTACAGCGTTTCTTGTGGGCGGAGGTAATTCGTCTATGAATTTGTTCGTGAGATAAAATGGGAGGAGTGAACATTAATGAAAAAGGCTGCTGATTATATCGCAGTAAGCGCATTTTTTGTAATAGTCATAATGTTTGCGGCATATACTCTCGTGGTGGGCAGACATGGATCTGAAATTGAAAAGGCAGACAGTTCAGATATAAGACATAACGTTCAGACCTATGTTAGCAATAATTTTCCTCTAAGCTCAAATTGGAAGTCGCTCAGAACGAACATGTTTGTAATGACTGGTAAGAAAAATTTTGATAATATCTATATCCTTAAAGATCGTCTTGTAGAGATCACAGATTTTGATAAGGACAGGCTTGATAAAAATATCTCGCAGATAAATGATTTTTCAGAAAACACAGATACACCTGTATATGTTATGTTAGCTCCGACTGCCGCAGGTATCTATTCTGCTAAGCTGCCTGCTTATACTTCAAACACAGACCAGCGTGAAATGATAGATAATATCTATTATGACCTGGACAGCAGGATAGACACCATAGATACGTTTTTTCCTATGTATTCTGCAAGAAATAATTACGTTTACTATCGTACAGATAGAAAGTGGACTTCCTTCGGGGCATATTTTGCCTATGCGGACGGCATAAAAGAGCTGGGTTTTGAGCCGGTCGTTCTGTCCAATTACGATCAAGAATATACCTCAAATTCTTATTATGGGGGACTTTACAGTGAACTTTGCTATAACAGCATAGGCACAGACAGAGTGAACATCTTCCGTTCAAAGTATAAGACTACTGTGGATTCTGTGGAGCTTTACAGAGAAGATCAGGTGCTTACCTCAAAATCTGTTTATTTTAGATCTGCACTGAAAACAGCAGATAAAACGGCTATCTTCCTGCAAGGTGACAACTTTACTAAGGCAACGGTCAAGACAACTGCAGAGGACGCACCAAAGCTTCTTATCATCAAAGGAAGCTATGCCAATACCCTTGTGCCGTTTCTTACCCCACACTACAGCGAGATAACCTTGGTAGACCCTGACAAGCTCAAAGAGGAGGGCAAGACCCTTTCTGACGTGGCAGATACGAGTGCATATGACCAGATATTATTTATGTATGACTGCGACCAGTTTGCAGATGAAACAAATTTTGACCTGCTCAAATAATATGGGCTATGTACTTGAAAAAATGGAACAGATGTGATATAATAAAGAAAATGCCGTACAAGGAATGTGCGGCATAATGTATGTCTGAATATTTGAGAGGGTGTTTGATGTGAGTGAGCAAAAAAACAGACTTGATCTTATTGATCTTAATGACTATCCCGTATCTTGGTGGCTGAAACTTCTTGACCTCGGTCATAAGATAGTTCAGGATCCTGCCGCCTACAGCGAGGCTTGTAAGGGCAAGATAATGGGTACTCTTTTCTATGAGCCGTCAACAAGAACGCAGATGTCTTTCCAGACCGCTATGCTACGTCTTGGGGGAACGATAATTGGCTTTGACAATCCTGCCACTTCTTCCGTTGCAAAGGGAGAGAATATCAAGGATACTACAAAGATAGTTTCCGGCTATGCTGATATCATGGTAATGCGTCACCCTACCGCTGGATCGGTAAAGGCTGCGGCACTCACTGCTGATTGCCCTGTTATCAACGCAGGCGACGGTGGACACCTCCACCCAACACAGACACTTACAGACCTGCTTACACTTAGAGAAGAAAAGGGCAGACTTGATAACCTGACCATAGGCTTCTGCGGCGACCTTAAAAACGGCAGAACAGTCCATTCCCTTATTAAAGCAATGGTATGTTTTCCAAACAATAAGTTTATATTAGTTTCAACTTCTGAGCTTGCTTTGCCTGTGTATGTAAAGGATATCCTTGAAGCGGCAGGCATGGAGTACAAAGAAGTTACCGACCTTGAAGAGGTTATCGGTGAGCTTGACGTGCTATATATGACAAGAATACAGAAAGAGCGTTTTGCTTCTGAGGAGGAGTATCAGACTCAGAGCGGAAATTACATACTCGATACAAGAAAGCTTTCAATGGGAAAGCCTGACCTTATCGTGCTTCACCCTCTGCCAAGAGTCAATGAGATAGCTATCGAGGTGGACGACGACCCGAGAGCAATGTATTTCAAGCAGGCAAAATATGGTATGTATATCAGAATGGCACTCATACTTACAGTCATAAACGGCGATGGTGCTTCGCAGCCGCTTATGAAGGGCAGAGTGCATAAGCACATTGATTGTTCAAATCCTAACTGTATCACTCACCACGAAAAGTATCTGCCACATTGGTTCAAAGGCGACGGCACAACGCTTGTTTGCGAATATTGTGACGAGAGAACATTGGTGGAATAAAATAAGAGTTTAATGGGGTAAACAAAGGCTGTGTGTCAGTCTTTGCTTGCCCTTTTTTATTGTGCAGATAGCGTATATTAATAGCCTTGTGATCTGCAAAATCGTTAAAAGTAACGAAATTCTTACAATATGGTAACAAACAGTCTTGAAATAACGTTGAGCGTGTGGTATAATTAAAATGGATAAATTTTTTACAGGAGCTTTGATCTAATGAATACACTTTCAGATGAGGAGTTTGAACAGATCTACGGACGAAAGCCTGTCAGAAGGGTGAAAAAGAAAAAAATATACTGGAACAGAATTATTATTGCTTTGATAATACTTATCGGCATTGTGACTGGTCTGGTAAAGCTGACAGCCTTGGTAGTATCAAAGATCAAAGGAGACGATACGCAAAAAACAAACAAGGTATTGAATAATACATCTTCTGTCGCTGTGAAGGAGGACGCTTCTTCTGCTGAGGATAAAAAAGACGAGCCTGCGAAGTATTCTAATATGGACTTTACAGTGTGTGTGGACGCAGGTCACGGTGATTATGACGGCGGCACAACTGATGCCTCAGGAAAAAGATATGAAAAAGACGATAACTTAAAGGTCGCACTTGAGGTGCAGAAATATCTTGAAAAATATGGCGTCAATGTGGTGATGATAAGAGATGATGACTCTTTCCTTGAGCTTGACGAAAGATGTGCAAAGGCAAATAACGCCAAGGCTGATATGTATGTTTCACTTCACCGGAACAGCTATGACGGTGATGTTTCGGGCGTTGAGGTCTGGGTGAACAATTCTGAGCCTGAATATGACACAAAGCTTGCACAGAATATACTTGATGGTCTTGAAAAGGTAGGTATATCTGAAAATAGAGGAGTACAGTATGGCTACGTTGGCAATTCCGGTGTAAACTACTACATAAATGCCGACACTGTTATGCCAAGCTGTCTTGTGGAGCTTGGATTTATAACCGAGGATATCGACAATAAGCTTTTTGACGAACATCTTACCGAGTATGGACAAGCTATTGCTGATGGTATAGTTCAGACAGCTATTGATGTTGGTCTTGTTGATGAAAGTGGCAAAAGACTTATGTCTGAGCAGCTTATCTCACCTGAGAAGCCTGTGAACAATAAGGATTCTTCATCTGCGGCTGACGCTATGACAACGCCGATGGAGACGGATTCTTCTGCTGACGTTTATAATACTCAGGAAAACGAGTGGTATTGATAACAAAAAAATAAAAGCGAACACAGTTCGTTTCTGCTAATGCAGAGAAACCGTGTTCGCCTTTTTTGTTGTTAAAGCTCTTTTCTGATGAGTTTGAATTTCTCAAATTCTTTCGTCAGGTCTGCCAGAACGTTTTCAAGACCATTTTCAGAGTATTCTTCGTGATATTCTGCCACAAAGTCTGTTACCTCCGTGACGCACTTTGTGCCGTACCATACTCTGACATAAAGCTCTTTTTCATCGCCGAGAATAGGGTCTATGCGGTAGCTGAAATTGGTGTAATTGCTGCCAGACCAGGTGTTTTTTTCTTCAAAATAGTGAAATGTGGGTATATCAAAATAACCATGGAGCATTGCGTATTTTCCTTTCAAAAATCATTCGTTTATGATATTATAGCATATCACTGTTCCTTTTTCAAGCATTTAGTCTGCTTCTTAATTAAATTAACCTAAAAAACGTTTACAATTTTGTTAGGAATGTATATTGGAGAATTGTTCAAAATATGTTATAATTGATAATGGTATGACTATTTCAGCGGTATGCTGTCGCAGAAAGGATAAGATCTATGAGCATTACAATAAAAGATGTTGCCAAGGAAGCCGGTGTTTCAGTGGCGACAGTGTCAAGGGTTCTCAACGGAAGCTGTAACGTATCAGATGAGTCAACAAAAAAAGTCAATGAAACTATTGCAAGGCTCAACTATTCTCCGAATTTTCTGGGAAGAAATCTTAGAAAGTGCGAAACGAATGTTATTCTTGTAATTATGCCGACCTCTGAACATTCCCTTTATTCAAAGATAGTCATGGGTATGCAGGATTATGCAGGACAAGTTGGTTACGATATCATAACTGCAGTTTCCTATTCAACCTCGACCGCTGAAACAAGGCAGATGAATATGCTTTTTAATAGAACTGTTGACGGTGTTATCCTTCTTGGCACTCAGTATGACGCAGATTCACTTAATAAGCTCGCAGAGAATTATAACGTTGCTCTGTGCTGTGAGGGCGTGAAGGGCGCAAATGTGCTTACTGTCGCTGTTGACGATGAACAGGCTGCGTTTGACGCTGTCGCTGCTCTTATCAAAAAGGGTCATAAAAGGATAGGCTTTATCGGAACGAACTCTTCGGCTATCTCCTCCACTGCAAGAGAGAACGGCTATATAAGAGCATTAAAAGAATATGGCATAGAGATAAAGAATGAATATATCTATAAAGAGTCCTATGACTATGACTGCGGAGGCAGAGCGTTTGAATATTTCAATGCACTTGCTGAGAAGCCTACGGCGATTTTCGCTGTGTCAGACTTGCTTGCTATCTCTGCAATGCACAAGGCAATAGATATGGGCATTGATGTGGGCAAAGATGTCGCCATAATGGGATTTGACAATATATCCATGTGTGAGTGGATAATCCCTACACTTTCAACGGTTGAACAGCCTTGCTCAAAAATGGGCGAGCTTGTTGTGGCAAAGCTTATTGAGAACATGAATAAGACTACTAAGGATAATCATTATTATACTGTTGACCACAGGATAATTCTAAGAGAGTCCACAGGCGACTAATTACTTTCGTAAAAATAGATAGGGGAGAAATAAGGCAGTTTTTCCGTAAAAACTGCCTATTTTCTGTAAGAAAGGATTTTTTAGGGCATGGAGAAATTTACAAAAATACTTGAAACGATAGATGGCTATGTCTGGGGCATACCGCTTATCGTACTCATTATGGCTGTGGGAATATTCCTCACCTTTAGGCTAAGGCTTCTTCAGATATTCCACCTGCCAAAGGCACTGAAATTTATGTTTCAGAACGAAAATGGTGGCAAAGGCGAGATATCGAGCTTTGCAGCACTTTGTACCGCACTTTCCGCAACCATAGGTACGGGAAATATCGTCGGTGTTGCAACAGCCATTGGTGTGCTTTCAGGCGGACCTGGAGCGCTCCTCTGGATGTGGATAGCTGCTCTCCTTGGTATGGCAACAAAATTTTCCGAGGGTTTTCTTGCTATCAAATACCGACGTATGGACGCTGACGGACACGTTTGCGGCGGACCATTCTATTACATAGAATACGGCATGGGTAAGAAGTGGAAGTGGCTTGCAAAGGTATTTGCGTTCTTTGGCGCTTGCGTTGGTCTTTTTGGTATCGGTACTTTCTCTCAGGTGAATGGTATCTCATCGGCAGTTCAGGCTTTCTTTGATCCAAAAAAGGAACATACAGTGAATATTTTTGGCGCTGACTATACATGGGCTGTTATAATCTCTGGACTTTTGATAACTATTTTTGCCGCACTTGTTATTATCGGAGGAATAAAGAGGATCTCAAGTGTTTCTCAGGTAGTTGTGCCTTTTATGGCGGTCGTTTATATAGTTGCTTGTCTTTCACTTATTGTTATAAACATTCAAAGACTCCCTCACGCTGTTGCCCTTATTTTTGAACAGGCATTCAGCTTCAAGGCTGTCGCAGGCGGATCTCTTCCTACAATGTTCATTGCTATACAAAAGGGTGTTGCCAGAGGAATTTTCTCAAATGAGTCAGGTCTTGGTTCGGCACCTATCGCAGCCGCAGCAGCTCAGACAAAAGAGCCGGTAAGACAAGGTCTTGTTTCTATGTGTGGCACATTTATCGACACTATCATTGTATGTACTATGACAGGTCTTGCTATTGTAATGATGGGAAGCTACGAGGCTATCAACCCAGTAACAGGCAAGCCTTTTGAGGGCGTTGAGGTCACAAATCACGCTTTCCAGAACGGCTTCTCGTTCCTGCCGTCAATGATACCTGCATTTATTCTTATGGTCTGTCTTGTGTTCTTTGCTTTCACAACTATCCTTGGCTGGAACTATTACGGTGAAAGGTGTATGGAATATCTTTTTAACAGCAACATGAAGGTGGTCATGGTCTACAGATATCTCTATATCCTCGCTGTATTTATCGGACCATATATGACGGTTTCTGCCGTTTGGACGATCGCTGATATCTTCAATGGACTTATGGCACTGCCAAACCTTATAGCGTTGCTTGCTCTCAGCGGTGTTATCAGTAAGGATACAAGGCGTTATGTGGCGAAGTATTCCAGAGCAAAACGAATCAATAAGCTGGTAAGAGCGTAGATATCGTATTTTATATGAAGCGGAAACGGCTGAATGTTGTTTCCGTTTTTTTTATGCTGTAGGCTTAATCACCAAAAAAATGAATGATTATTTGTTGAAATCACCAAAAGTATTTAAAAGAATGTAACAGTAGTTGTAACTTTGTTGACAACGATTACATTCAGTGATATAATAGCTTTGTAAGAATCAAGGATACGTTTTCTAATGAAAACGATCTGTTACGGAGGTTATATATAATGAAAAATTCCAAGCGTGTTATTGCCGGTGCAATGGCTCTCTTGTCAGCAGTGAGCGTAGCTTCATGCGGTAGCTCATCAGGCGGCGATTCAAGCAGTTCTTATGTTGATAAGGTAAAGGTAGCAAGCACCGACGATATTGCTACTATCCCTGATGGTTCGGAAAAGGAGTTGGAGTGGCTTTCTTATTTTGACATAAACCCAACTAAGAAAGAGCCGGAAAAGAGAACCGACCTTACTCTTTTTGAGGAAAAGGGCGGTAAGATCAAGTATTCTCAGACATCATCAATGAACAAGTATGATAAGCTCGCTGCGAGACTTATGTCTAACAATCCACCGGATATGTTCTGGTATGAGCAGTCTATGACATTCCCTGCAAACTGTATCAAGGAAATGTTCCAGCCTGTTGATGATATCGTTGATTTCGATAGTGCTATGTGGAGCGATGTTAAGGACGTTGCAGAGCAGTTCACTCTCAACGGCAAACACTTTGTTGCACCTATCAACTTCCTGCCAGGTTCTGTTATCACATATGATAAGTCTATGATAGACGCTGCTGGTCTTGATGATCCATATGAGCTTTATCAGAACGGCGAGTGGGATTGGAACGCATGGTATGATATGATGTCAGAATATGTTGAGGGCGCTGCTGCTGACGAGGAAAGATATGGCGTAAACGGTTGGTTCGCACCATTTATCTTCCAGTCAACAGGTAAGACTCTTATCACATATGACGCTGATAAGGACGAGTATGTTTCAAATCTTAACGACGCTGACTTTGTAAGAGCATCTGATATGCTTTATGATATCGCAAAGAATGGTATGTACTATCCTGATTGGGTAGGACAGGCAGGCGACGCATTCAAGAAGAATATCCTCTTCTATGCAATGGGTCCATGGGCTTCTACCGGTACACATTCACCAAAGGACGGCGACAATTGGGGCGTAGTTCCAATGCCAAAAGATCCTAACTCTGATACGCTTTATACAACTATCGACATGAATGCGTATATGTGGGTAAAGGGTTCGACAAAGAATGACGCTATGAAGTGCTGGCTCGAGTGTGCAAAGATAGTTTATACTCAGGATACATATAAGGATATCGAGAAGGAGAAGTTCTTTGTAAACAATCCTAACTGGACAGAAGATATGTATAACGTAGCTTACGTTGACCTTGTTACAGACAAGTTCACTAAGATATTTGACCCTGGTTATGGCATCTCCACAACTCTGTCAGATAATGACGCTGCAACAAATGATACTAAGGAAGCTGTTATTCCTTATCTGTATACTTCAGTTATGAAGACAGATGAGAATGGCTCACAGTATACGTGGACACAGCTCAAAGAGCAGTATAAGGGTACTGTTGATTCAGAACTTAAAACTCTCAACGATCAGTATCACGCATATTTGGAAAAGAATAAGTAATATAACTTGCCATATAAAGACGGACGGAATTTATTTCGCCCGTCTTTTTTTGTTGTAATGTCAGAAAAAATGTGATATAATCATAGAGTACATTAAGATTTAATTAAGAATTATGTTGAGCTGTTTTTAAAGAATGTGGCTTATAATAATAAACGTAAAAGAAAGGATCGTGCCGATATGGAGATAAAGGAGCCTGTAATCCTTGTTGTAGATGATGATAAAGATATAGTGGGAGCTATCGCAAAGCTGCTTGAAATGGAGGGCTATAAGGTAATAAAAGCCTATGACGGTCTTGAGGCTTTGGAAAAGCTCACTGAGAACAGCATACAGCTTATACTCATTGACGTCATGATGCCTAAGCTGGACGGACTTTCTACAATGATGAAAATAAGGGCAACAGAGAATATCCCTATACTTGTGCTTTCCGCTAAATCTGAGGATACAGATAAGGTGCTTGGGCTTTCAATGGGCGCTGACGATTACATAACAAAGCCTTATAACCCTATGGAGCTTGTGGCAAGGGTAAGAAGCAACCTGAGAAGATATATGCAGCTTGGCGCTATCGACACGGCAAACAAAACGGATATTATAGAAATAGGCGGTCTGGAGCTTGACACTAAGGCAAAAAGCTTAAAGGTTGACGGAGAACCTGTCAAGCTCACCGCCACGGAGCTTAAAATTCTTGAGCTTCTTATGAAAAACGCAGGCAGGATATTTTCTGCCGAGGAGATCTATTCAAAGGTATGGAACGAGGACGCATATGCCGTTGAAAACACGGTAATGGTACATATTCGTCACATCAGAGAGAAAATAGAAATAAACCCTAGAGAGCCGAAATACTTGAAGGTGGTGTGGGGAATTGGCTACAAAATCGAGAAAATTTGAGCAGGCAGAATGGTTTAAGATATTCTCAGCTAAAAAGATGAGAATTATAGCATTTGTGCTTGCCTGCGTTATTGCAGGCGGCTTTTGCTTGTCTTTGGTGCTTTATGCTAACAGCCATGCTGACAGCAGCAGTAAATCTTATCTTAAATCAGAAAGCTATAAGCTGGCTTCCAATGAAATGTATGAGGAACTGTGTGTTACAGCTTCGGCTTATCTCAGATATGTTGATGAGGATCGGAATTACACTCAGTCTAGACACCTGCTCAATGACTATCTGAATTATCTTGATTACAACCGCTATAAATACAAAAAAACAGAAAGCGGTATCCAGCTTATTGATAGTCAGTTTGATTACTATGTGGGGATTACTCAAAATGGCGAAACAAGATATCTGTCAAATATAAAAGATATAGAAAATTATGACAGTGAAACGGATAAGATAAAAGCTTTTAAATCGTCGCACAAAAACTATATACTCCGCCGTGATAACGAGGTAATGAGCGACAGAACTTCATCAGGACAGATAGTTGACTACTATTACAATACAGCGGAGTATCAGGATAATGTGACAGAAGAGTTTTATGCCGACAATCTTGTGCCCGTAGGAGGAAGTTATTATGATAACTACGGCAGATATTTTTACAATTACGGCAATTATGATCCAATAGCTTTCTATAATGTAGACTCAAGATATAATGTTATTAAAGGTTTTGATTTGAAAAACGGTCTGAAATATTCCGACAGGCTTGAAGATGAAGAAATTGGTGACGATTATGACACTGATGACGGCAATGAATACTATGACTATGACAACGGCATATATTATTATGAGGACGATTACGGAAACACATGGGCAAAATGTGAAAACCTCTATGACCTGCCTGATTACAAAGCGACAGACAATGACGATTCAGGTATAACGGTATTCTTTGCACCGAAAGCTGAAAAGCTTACGGCAATGGAAAAGGAATACACCGAGGCTTTGAATGATATGTATCGTGCAAAGCTTTTTGTGATCGTTTTTGGCGTTATTGAATTTATGCTTGTGTGCTATCTACTCCTGATCTGTGCATATAATGCAGAGCCTGAGAGCGTTGAACGCTGGAAGCAAGGCAATTTTCTAAAAAAAGTGCCTACGGAAGTTTACCTTATCCTAATGGTACTGGCTATTACATTTGCTTTTGTATTTGGCGCCTGCTGGAATTATTATGTGAGCATCACAAAAAATATTTTTGACAATGCTTTGGCTAATTCCGTTTTCAGAAATATACTTGCTGTAGCATTGTTTGCATTGGCATATTTTGCAGGCTTCGGCTCGCTTATGGAGTTTGTTGGCAAGATAAAGACAAGAAGCATATTCAAAGAAAGCCTTATTTGCAGATCATGTAAGTTCCTATGGCGCAAGTACAAGGAAACATCACTGTATCACTATTTTCATGGACTTCCGCTTGGAGTGAAACTATCCATAAGAACGATAGCCATAGGCGTTATACTGTTTTTGGAATCCGCTTATTATTCCAGTGCAGATGTTGAGCCGTTCTTGCTTGTTGTGGCTTTGATACTGATGGTGTTAGATATTCGTGACTTCTCACAGCTTTCAAAGCTCAGCAAACAGATAGACAGCCTTGGAGAAGAAAAGCCATATGAGGGCAAGATAAGAAAAACTTCGCCTGTGTATGCTGAATCTGAAAAACTTAACTCAGTTCAGGATAAGGTGAGAGAGTCGGTGGAGCAGCAGATACAGTCTGAGCGTTTGAAAATAGAGCTTGTGACAAACGTTTCACACGACCTGAAAACACCGCTGACTTCCATTATCAGCTATATCGACCTGCTTAAGAAAATGGATCTTGACGATGAAGCTTCGAGCTATGTGAAGATACTTGATAAAAAGGCGCAGAAGCTCAAAGGCATTGTGTCTGACGTTTTCAGCATAGCAAAAGCCACAAGCGGCGTTGATGTAAACCTAACAAAGCTTGATTTTGTGATGCTGTTAAATCAGTGCATCGCAGACGCAGAGGACAAGATAGCTGACAGTGGCAAGATAGTAAAGATAAACATAAATGCCGACAGCGCAATGGTAATGGGCGACGGCGACAAGCTTTACAGAGTGTTCCAAAACATTGTTGACAACGCTCTGAATTACTCTATGGACGGCACAAGGATATTCCTTGATGTGTACAAAAAAGCGGACAGAATAGTATTTGCCGAGAAGAACATTTCGGCAACGCCGATAAACTTCACAGAGGAAGAGATACTTGAAAGATTCGTGCGAGGGGATAAGTCGCGAACAGACGGCGGAAGCGGTTTGGGATTATCCATATCAAAGAGCTTCACGGAAGCCTGCGGTGGTATCTTCAATATCGAAATAGACGGAGATATGTTCAAGGCGATAGTCGAAATGCCGATAATTCAGGAGGATACGGTAGAAAAAACCGATGACAAAACGGAATAGCGTAAATAATAATAGCGGTGCTTTGAGTTGCACCGCTATTTTTAATGTCGGAAAATGTAGATAAAAAATTAAAATATACCAATATTTTTTTGACAATTTGTTGAAAGTTATATACTAATATGTTATAATATAGAAGTAAGGTGATCTTAGCGGACGGGAAGTGACATAATGAACTTTACAGAACAGATACTGTATTCGCTAATGGCGAAAACAGGCAAAAATTCGTCTGAATGGCTGCCGCTTTTGCAGCATTTGCAGGATACGGCAGATATCATGAGCTGTCTGTGTGATGAATTTCTGTCGCCGTCATTTGCAAAGGCTTGCGGATTAGAGGAGAATGAGTTCAAAAAGTTGGCTATTTTTCTAGCAGCAGTTCACGATATCGGCAAAGCAATAGTGGTATTTCAATATAAAATAGGTGATAAACTTCCTGAGAGAAAGTCTTCACTTGAAGCGTCAGGAATCAATTTTGATGTTTCTTATGATAAAGAAAAAGCCAAACAAACTCCTCATGCATTTGCAGGTGAGGAGATTCTTAATTTGTTGGGTTGCCCTAAATGTGTAAGCACTGTTGTTGGCTCTCATCATGGTGTACCTGCTGAGAGCGTACAGGATTTGTCATGGCCACAAAAGGATATAGCTTTCTATGAAAATTATTACGGAGATGACAAAGAAAATGTTGAAGTTTTGCAGGATATTTGGCAGACGATATCTGATATGGCACTTGATTATGCAGGCTTTTTAGATGTTAGTGAGTTGCCGGATATAGACCGTTCGTCGCAAATGCTTTTGAGTGGTCTGTTAATAATGGCGGATTGGCTTACAAGCAACACTGAGCTTTTTCCACTTTTGTCAGTGGAGGACCTCAAACCTGACGACAAGCTGAGGGCTGAACGCGCTTGGGCAAAGCTTGATTTTCCGCAGATGTGGAATCCTGAGAGATCGGTAATATCTAATGAGGACTTTAAAGAAACTTTTGGTTTTGAACCACGTTCGGTGCAGTCAGAGGTCCTTAAAATAGTTGAGAATTCGGAAAATCCGGGAATATACATATTTGAAGCGCCAATGGGCTGTGGCAAAACAGAAACATCACTTGCGGCAAGCGAGATATTGGCATCAAAGTGCGGCAAAAACGGCGTGTTTTTTGGACTTCCAACTCAGGCAACTGCAAACGGCATTTTCCCAAGAATACTCAGTTGGGCTGAAAAGCAATCTACAGAACTTTATCATTCTGTTCAGCTCAACCACGGAAGCGCAGCACTCAATTCGCTGTTTCAGAACATACAAAGGGGCATACCGCAGGAGGAAAGCGACAGCGGATTAATTATCCACAACTGGTTTTGTGACAGCAAAAAAGCGTGTCTTGCAGATTTTGTGACGGCGACAGTAGACCAAATGCTCATGCTTGCATTGAAACGAAAACACGTTATGCTCCTTCACCTTGGATTGTCAGAAAAGGTCGTTGTCATCGATGAGGTCCATGCCTATGACGCCTACATGAGCGAGTATCTTGAAATGGCTTTGCAATGGCTTGGAAGCTACAACACCCCTGTTATCCTGCTGTCGGCAACGCTGCCCTCAGCAAGACGAATGTCGCTTATCCGTGCTTATCTTGGAATAAAAAAGTCTGATGATAAATTTGAAAAAGAGCAGGGCTATCCTCTGCTCACATGGACAGACGGCAAAGATATCTGTCAGCAGCGACTCAGCTATGACGGAGTGCACAAAACTGTGTCAGTCAAGACCTGCGTTAGTGACGATGTTGTGCAGCTTGTGAAAAATGTAACAGAGAATGGCGGCTGTGTAGGTGTTATAGTAAATACCGTAAGACGTGCTCAGATGTTCGCCGAGCTTTTGCAGGATAATGCAAAAGTGCTTTTGTATCATGCTGAGTTCGTGCTCCCTG